>JACCYV010000151.1 GCA_013696305.1 Nitrospira sp. | reverse complement strand
TGTGGGAGCAATTGAAGTCGATGGCCCGCCCGCATGCCGGACCGGCCGCTGCAAAGGAAGTTCCCCCAGGTTCTCCTACCACGTTGGTCGAATTCGTGGCGCAGGAGACTGAACAGAACCATCGGGTGATCACCTCCGTCAAGAAGCTGAACGACAATGCTGGCGATTTTGGTAAGCCAAAAAGCATTTCGTCCCTTCGTCTAAAGGATTGCGAAGGAAAGTCCGAAGTTGATGCTGCCTGTGCTACAGCCAAGACGGGTCTGAACACATCTCCGAAGGGTGGCGACTCGGTGCTCATGCAGTATGATGTTCTGTTACCTGACGGCAAGCCTCTTGCTAATTTGATTCCGTGGACGGCCCAGTACAACCGGGGTGGTGGTAAGCACTGATCGTCGTAGGTCATAAGCTTGAAGAGAAGGCGGTGCTCCGAAAGGGGCGCCGCCTTTTTCTTTGGTATCTCCTGTGAGATAACCGCCCGATAGCATGTCTATTCGTTCAATAATCGTTGTTGAAGAGACGCGAGTCGATTGAGCGCATCCAGGGGGGTCATTGCAAAGAGATCCATTTGTCGGACCTCCTCGAGCATGGGATGTGGGGACGGTAATGTCGCATCCAATTCCAACGACTCCCGGCTATCCACGAGAGGGGATGAAGAGGAGGACGCGGAGGATTCCAGTTGGATGAGGACGGCCTTGGCTCGACGTATAATCAGCTCGGGGAGACCTGCCAGTTGTGCGACGTGGATGCCGTAGCTGCGATCAGCTCCTCCAGGAATGATCTTGCGTAAGAACAGAACCTCGCCATCCCGCTCCTGCACGGCGACGCAAAAGTTCTTGATCGCTTCCCGCATTTGTTCGAGTTGAGTCATTTCATGATAGTGCGTGGCGAAGAGCGTCCGAGCCCCGAGCCGGTCGGGATCATGGATGTATTCTGCGACCGCCCAGGCGATGCTCAAACCGTCGTAGGTGCTGGTTCCCCGCCCTATTTCATCCAAAAGGATCAAGCTGCGGGATGTCGCGCAGTTGAGGATATGTGCCGTTTCCGTCATCTCAACCATAAACGTGCTTTGGCCACCGGCGAGATCGTCGGATGCTCCGACGCGGGTAAAGATCCGATCGACTATCCCGATGCGGGCTTCCTTGGCAGGCACAAAACTTCCCATCTGAGCCATCAACGTGATGAGGGCTACTTGCCGCAGATACGTGCTTTTCCCAGCCATGTTGGGACCGGTCAGAATGTGCAGACGGCTCGTGGCCAGGTTCAAGTGGGTATCATTCGGGACGAACCCACCGGTAAGCTCGAGGCGTTCCACAACGGGGTGCCGGCCTTGAACAACATGAAGGTCCCCATCGTCGTCGACGGTCGGACGGACGTATCGGTTCAAGGCGGCGGTTTCCGCTAAGGTTGCTAAGACATCCAGGATAGCTAATCGCCGACTGATTTCCTGGAGGCGAGGCGTCTCCTCTGCCACTCTGGCTCGTAGTTGGTCGAAGAGGTCTTGCTCTAAGGCGGCTAATTTTGTATCCGCTCCGGTGACACGTTCCTCCAATTCCTTCAACTCGGCGGTCATAAAACGTTCGGCATTGGCCAGCGTTTGCTTGCGGATATAGTCAGGGGGGACTTTCCCGAGCTGTGCTTTCGTCAGTTCGATATAGTAACCGAAGACGTGATTGTATCGAATTTTTAGGGACTCCACCCCGATCCGTGCCCGCTCTTTCGCTTCCAGCCCGGCAATCCAGCTTTTCCCTTCTTGACTCGCCTTACGAAGTTCATCCACTTCCGGACTGTAGCCGTTTTTCAGGATGCCGCCGGCGCGAATCGAAAGAGGTGCGTTGTGCACGATGGCCTGCTCGATCAGCTCGTAAAGGTCTTGCGCATTGTCCCAGGCTGTCGAGAGCGTTGTCAGGAGTGGAGCCCGGAGCGCAGACAATGCCGTGTGCACCGCAGGGAGAGAGGAGAGCGAGAGTTTCAGAGCCAAGACATCCCTCGGATTGGCGACACCGAGAGACATTCGGCTGCAGAGACGTGAGATATCCTGCACCGTTCGCAATGCCGACCGGAGTTGCACCCGGGCATCGAGATGAGTTCGTAGTTCATCGACCGCCGTGAGACGAGCTTCAATGGGGGCGCAGGTCACTAACGGACGGAGCAGCCATTCGCGGAGCAACCGGCTTCCCATGGCGGTGACGGTGCGGTCCAGGACTCCCAGTAATGTGCACGTCGAGGAGCGGGACGATTCGTTGACGCGAACAGCAGGCCTGACGAGCTCCAGATTGCGGATGGTGACCACGTCCAGGTGCATGGCGTCATCAGCATGCCTGATACGTATTTGCCGAATGTGGTCGAGCGAGGCGGATGGTTGTGTCTCCCGGACATACCGTAACACCGCCGCTCCGGCTTGGATGCCGAGGAGGAGCGTATGACAACCGAAAGCCTCCAGAGAATGGACATGAAACTGCTCATGCAGCCTGATACGACCTTCCTCTAGATCGAACCAGAGTGCCGGTTGTGCGCAACACCGGGGACCGGTCACATCGGCCGTCCAACATTGCTCCTCCGGGGAGAGGCCCTTGGCGAACAATAATTCCTTCGGTTCGAGTCGTGCGAGCTCGTCCAGGAGAGCAGTCTGTGCCTGCGCGCCATGAAACTCACTGATCCAATATTCTCCGGTTGAGACGTCAAGTGTGGCCAGTCCGAAAGACAGACTTTTGCGCCCGGTCCCAATGGAGCGGAAGCGCGTCGCCACTGCGGCCAGGATATTCGACTCACTGGAGGGGAGGAATTCGCTGTCGATGAGCGTGCCCGGAGTGTAGAGCCGGACGACTTCCCGACGCACCAGACCCTTGGCAAGTTTGGGGTCTTCCACTTGCTCGCATAGAGCGACGGTTCGGCCTATACGGAGAAGTTTCGCGATGTAAGTGGTAGCGGCGTGATACGGAACCCCACAGAGGGGGATCGGAGTCTTGCTGGACTTATCTCGTGATGTCAGTGCGATCGAAAGAAGGGTCGCGGCCTCTATGGCATCCTCTTGAAACATTTCATAGAAATCACCGACACGAAAAAAAAGAATGGCATCGCGGTGGGATTGCTTGATCTCACGATACTGCCGCATCAACGGCGTTTCGTCGGTGTCACCCATCGGAGAGTTCTCTCTCAGATTCTGTGACCGCGGAGGGTCCAGCGCGACGTGCGACCTTATCGAGGGCCTGTCGAAGCCGTTCCAGATCTACTTCAGCTTCCTGTAAGGCCTTGGTTTTTCTCCGCAGTTCGATCCGCCCGCGTACCCAGGCAGGAAACAAGAGTATTCCCGATACAAGCAGGCCGACCCCGAAGGCGGCCAAGATCGGCTTATAGATCAGTATCGAGGCCGATCGAAGGCCGAAGAAATATCGCAGCGTGACTTCCTGCTCCTGGTTCTGCAGAAAAAACGACAATGCGAGCAGGAGCAGCGTCCCCACCAATATCAACCGAATCAAAACGCAGCCCTCCTGGAGTGAGGCAATTGTACACGGGTTTGCCGACTGGCTCTAGTGGGACGCCTCTTCGACAGGTTAGTACGCAGCGCGGCCAGCAAGCGGAAGGCAGATGGCCCACTGGCCGACAAGATGGCTCGACGTGTCGCAGCGGGACGGTGAGATAAATGGATTTCGAGCCGGTCCGGCGGAAGGCCTGCCCCCCATCGATCGGCCCACTCGATCGCGGTGACGGTGTGGCCGTCCAAGAAGTCGTCGAGACCGGTGTCTTCGAGTTGGGCAGCGGTCAGCCGGTACAAATCGGTGTGAATAAGGCGGAGCCGTCCCCGATATTCGTGGATCAGGGCAAAGGTCGGGCTGCTGACCGCTGCCGGTTCGGCGAGCAGCCCTTCAGCGATGCCTCTCACCAGGGAGGTCTTACCTGTCCCCAGTTCTCCAAAGAGGGCCACCACCTCGCCTCCTTGGAGAAGTTTGCCAAGGCACCGTCCCAGGCGATGCGTCTGTCGCCGAGATCGCAGCCTGATGGTCCAAGGCTTGCTGACGGAAGGTGTTTCCACAAGCCTCTGCCGAGCAGGGGAAGATGACGCGACCAACGGCTTACGCGTGTGTGTTAAGGGCGAGCGCATAGGGGATTTGTCGGATCACGTCACGTGCGATCATACCGGCCTGACCAAGGAGGTTCGCCGCGAGGTCTCCCGCCAGCCCGTGAAAGTAGGTGGCGGCGCAGGCGGCGTCCCACGGTGAAAGCCCTTGAGCAAGCAATCCGCCCACCATACCCGTCAAGACATCGCCGGTTCCGGCCGTGGCCATTCCGGGATTGCCGGTCGGACAAATGGCCGCCAGGCCATCCGGTCTGGCAATGACCGTGCGCGCCCCCTTGAGGATTACAAAGACTCCGCGTTCACGCGCAAAACGTATGGCCGTGCCGAGACGATCTTGATTGACGGACTTGGTGGTCGCTTCGGTTTCCAGCCTGGCCATTTCTCCAGGGTGGGGGGTGATGATCGGTGGTCGCTTGCACTCCGTCAACAACGAGGCTTTACCTGCCAGGGCATTCAACGCATCGGCGTCCAGCACGCATGGCTTGTCGATGCGCTTGACAAATTCCTGTACGAGATCTACCGTCTCCGGATGGGTGGTCAGGCCCGGGCCGACCACCACCGCATCTCGAGCGCCGGCGAAGGCCAGCAATCGCTCCAAACCGGTGCGGGCGAAGGTGCGGGCTTTGGTCTCCGGCATCGGAAGAGTCATGACCTCCAGCAATTTTGCTTCCAGTACGTCGTTAACACTTGATGGAACCGCGACCGTGACCAGGCCGGTTCCGACGCGGAGTGCCGCCAGGGCAGCCATGGCCGCGGCGCCTGTTTTTCCGACGGAGCCGGCAATGACGCCGACATGGCCGTATGTGCCTTTGTGCGAGGAAAGCGGTCGCATGGGTAGCGCCGCATGCGCGGCGGCATGGGTGAGAAGCATCACGCGACTGCCAACGGCCTGAACAAACGCCGCAGGAATCCCGATATCGACCACACGAACCCTGCCGGCACACTCGATACCAGATCCGCTATACAATCCGATTTTAGGCAGTCCGAAGGTCACCGTGAGGTCTGCACGCACAGCGGCTCCCAGGATGGTTCCTGTGTCGGCATGCAGACCGGATGGAAGATCCACCGCCACGGTTGGGCGAGCGGCGGCATTGATCGCCACAATCGCATCCAGGTAGAGTCCCGCGACGGGAGTCGATAGTCCCGTTCCTAAAATAGCATCAATGATGATATCGCTTACCATGAGTCGCCGGAGTATCCCGTCGGCGTCAGTGGGGCGTGTGATAGCCGATTGTCCGGCGGCCCGCTGAAACCGTCGGTACATGGTCTTTGCCTCGCGACTGAGGTCGGCGGGGGATGCCAGCAGCAGGACCTGCACACGAACCTTTTTTCGCCGCAATACCCGTCCGATAACAAACCCGTCCCCCGCGTTGTTGCCCTTGCCGCAGACGATGGCAATCGATTTTCCTGCGAGCGGCCCGTACCGTTCTTCCAGATGGACGACGACGCCGGTACCGGCTCGCTCCATCAGGACAAGGGAAGGAACATGCGCCTCGGTGATGGTTTGGCGGTCAAGGGTGCGCATCTGGTCGACGGTTGCGATGGGTATCATGGTGTGTTCGGTCACCCGGCCGATCCGTCGGCGAGGCCAATCACGGCTGCCGGCAAAACATCGGTTTAGGCCACCACTTCCCTCATTTCGCGAACAGCTTGGACCAGCCCGACCATGACGGACCGGGCAATGATGCTGTGTCCGATGTTGAATTCCACAATCTCCGGCAGGCGGGCCAGACGTTTTACATTCTTATAATTCAATCCGTGGCCGGCATTCACGCCAAGGCCGAGTTTGTATGCCAGCTTGGCCGCCTGGGTGATGGCCTCAAATTCCTCATCTTCTTCCTTGGAACGTTTGGCGTTAGAGTAACGGCCGGTGTGCAGCTCGACGTAGGCCGCACCGATTTTATGAGCGGCCTTGATTTGATCCAAAGTCGGTTCGATGAAAAGGCTGGTGGGAATTCCTCCATCCCGCAACAGATCGACGATCTTTTGAATCCGGTCGCGGTGATTGGCGACATCCAGGCCGCCCTCCGTGGTTAGCTCTTGTCGTCGTTCCGGGACTAGCGTGACGAGGTCGGGTTTCACGCTCAGAGCGATCTTTGCCATAGCGTCGTCCGCAGCCATTTCCAAATCCAATTTCGTTCGAACGATTTCACGCAGCATGGTGAGATCGCGATCTTGAATGTGCCGGCGGTCTTCCCGCAAATGCACGACCAGGCCATCGGCACCGGCCATTTCGACGAGAATCGCAGCGGTCAAGGGATCGGGATCGGTGCCCCCTCGCGTCTGCCGTAGTGTCGCCACATGATCGATATTGACACCCAATCGAGCCATCACGCCTCCGAGGTTTGCACGAAATATGCAGAAGAAAGGCTTCGGAACTGGTCGAAATTCATAGACAATTCTATTATTACTGGGGCATTATTAACAGAAGAAGGCGGGAGGAGCAAGGAGGGCACACGGTGGCGCGATCCTGCAATTTGGAGTGTTGTGAGATGGTCATGATCGCCGATTCTCTAAAACCATCGTGAAATTGACTCACATGGAGGGCTCCATTAAAATACGCCGCTTTCAGCGCTTTGACGACCGAACCTGTTCAGTAGAGGACCCGCCCTTAGGAGTCTGACACATCCATGGCGATCGGCGACGGCTTTTACCGCATCAAACGACTTCCTCCGTACGTGTTTGCGCAAGTACAAACCCTTAAGCTTGAGGCACGTCAGCAGGGCGAAGATATTATCGACTTCGGCATGGGCAACCCGGATCAACCCACGCCGAGTCATATTGTCGACAAATTGATTGAGGCTTCCAAAAAGGCAAAGAACCACCGCTACTCGGCCTCGCGGGGAATCACGAAGCTCCGCCATGCTATCACCGGCTGGTATAAGCGGAACTACGATGTGGAGTTGGATCCCGAAACCGAAGCGATCGTGACGATCGGGTCCAAAGAGGGCATTGCGCATCTGGCACTGGCTACCATTGGGCCCGGCGATGTCGTGCTCACGCCGACGCCGACCTATCCCATCCACATGTATAGCTTCATTATTGCCGGCGGTGAGGTGCGTGGGATAGAGCTGCGGCAGGATAGCGATTTTTTTGATGATCTGTTGCGCGTGTATCGCCAAACCTTGCCACGCCCGCGCATTCTGGTCATCAATTTTCCGCACAATCCGACGACCGCCGTGGTCGATCTGGAGTTTTTCAAAAAGATCGTCGCGTTTGCCAAGGAACACGATGTCATCGTGATTCATGATCTGGCCTACGCGGATATTGTCTTCGACGGCTATAAGGCGCCGAGTTTTTTGCAGGTGCCGGAGGCGAAAGATGTCGGGGTGGAATTCTATACGCTCTCCAAGGCCTACAACATGCCTGGTTGGAGGGTCGGATTCTGCGTGGGCAACCGCGAAGTCGTCGGCGCGCTCGCGAAGATTAAGAGTTACCTTGATTATGGTATTTTTCAGCCGGTTCAGATCGCCAGTACGGTAGCGTTGAACGGACCGCAAGACTGTGTCAAGGATGTCGTGCAGCGGTATCAAAGCCGGCGCAATGTGCTCGTCAACGGGCTCAATCGTATCGGCTGGTCGGTGGGATTGCCTCGGGCGACCATGTTCGTCTGGGCGCGTATTCCTGACTCCTTCCGACATATGGGGTCTTTGGAGTTTTCGAAATTGCTTTTAAGGGAAGGGAAAGTGGCCGTATCTCCGGGAATCGGATTTGGAGAAGGTGGAGATGAGTTTGTGCGGTTTGCCCTGGTGGAAAATGAGCACCGCACGCGTCAGGCTCTGCGCGGGATTCGGAAAGTACTCAAGGTGGACGATCAGGAGTCATGAGAACTGAGATCGGGGTTGGGTTGATCGGGTTCGGGACGGTAGGAACGGGTGTTGCCCGGGTCCTGATCGAAAACGCCGAGTTGATTCGGAGGCGGGTGGGAGTGCCGATCACATTGGTTCGCATCGCGGATCTGGATATCACGCGCGATCGCGATGTTGCGATACCTCCAGGAGTCCTGACGACTGATATCCAGCAGGTGTTGACGGATCCGCGCGTGAATATTGTGGTCGAGTTGATGGGTGGGTACGATGTTGCCAAACGCGTCATATTGGATGCGGTGCAGCGAGGCAAGCATGTGGTGACCGCCAACAAAGCGTTGTTGGCGGTACATGGCGAAGAGATTTTCGCCGCCGCATCCCGTCAGGGGATCGATCTCGGGTTTGAAGCGAGCGTGGGGGGCGGCATTCCAGTGATCCGTGCCTTGACGGAAGGACTGGCTGCAAACCATATCCAATCCATTTACGGCATCATCAACGGCACCTCGAATTACATCCTCAGCCGAATGACCAGCGAGGGGCAGCGATTCGAGGTGGTGCTTGACGAGGCTCAGCGAGCCGGGTATGCGGAAGCCGATCCTACCTTCGATGTTGCGGGAATCGATTCGGCGCATAAACTGACGATCATGGTTAGTTTGGCCTACGGCACTCCCGTCAATTTCAAAGAGATTTACACGGAGGGCATTGCTGGGCTGACACCGCTCGACATCGCCTATGCGAAGGAATTTGGATTTACGATCAAGCTGTTGGCAATTGCGAAATACTCAGATGGCGAGATCGAGGCGCGCGTACATCCCACCATGGTTCCATCCGCTTCTCAAATCGCCAAGGTGGATGGCGTCTACAACGCGATTCAACTGGTAGGCGATGCCGTGGAGGACGTGGTGCTGTATGGCCGCGGCGCCGGCTCGATGCCGACGGGAAGTGCCGTCGTCAGTGACGTGATGTCAATCGCGCGCAATTTGCTCAAGCATGCCACCGGTCGCGTCCCGCCCGCATCGTATCAGCAAGACCAGCGACGCCCGCTACGGATGCGGCCGATGGAAGAAATTACCTCACTCTACTATATCCGCTTCATGGTGCTGGACCGGCCGGGTGTGTTGTCGCAGATTGCAGGCGTGTTGGGCCGCTACGGCATCAGCATCTCCGCGGTGCTGCAGCAGGGCCGCAAAGAAGGACAGACGGTGCCGGTGGTCATCATGACGCACATGGCAAAAGAACGGGATATGCAGAACGCCCTCCGGGACATCAACACGATGCCCTATATTTCTGCGCCCACAACTCTCATTAGGGTTGAAGGACGGGATGAATGAATTCGATGCGTCCGATCTTGTCCGTCGTGTGGCCGAAGAGGATGTCATGACTCGCTGGCGCGGCATCATCGAAGAATATCGGAAGTTCCTTCCCGTGACGGCACAGACGCCCGTCATCACCCTGGGCGAAGGCAATACCCCGCTGATACGCGCGGCGCGTCTCGCGAAAAAGATCTCGCCAGGCGTGGATCTCTATCTCAAATATGAGGGAATGAACCCGACGGGATCTTTCAAGGACCGCGGTATGACTATGGCGATATCCAAGGCGCTCGAGGGGGGAGCGCGGGCTGTGATTTGTGCCTCCACCGGAAACACATCCGCTTCTGCCGCCGCCTATGGCGCCCGGGCTGGAATGGCCGTCTATGTGCTTATTCCGGCGGGAAAGATTGCGCTTGGTAAGTTGTCGCAAGCCATGATGCATCAGGCCACCGTGATTCAGGTCGAAGGGAATTTTGACCAGGCCCTGACCATCGTCAAGGAACTGTCGGCGACGTACCCCGTTGAATTGGTCAACTCCATCAACCCCTACAGGATCGAGGGGCAAAAAACGGCAGCCATGGAGATTTGCGACGATCTCGGCGATGCGCCCACCCTCCATGTACTTCCCGTAGGCAATGCGGGTAATATCACCGCCTATTGGAACGGCTATCGGGAATATCGTGCGGCCAATCAAACCACACGGTTGCCCCGCATGATGGGGTTTCAAGCTGCCGGTGCGGCGCCAATTGTATTGGGCCACGTGATAGAAGAGCCCCAGACGGTGGCCACCGCCATCAGAATAGGCAATCCGGCCGGATGGCAAGCGGCGCTCACGGCCGTGCGAGAATCGTCCGGCGCCATCGACATGGTCACCGATGAAGAGATTTTGTATGCCTATGCGTTGGTGGCCAGGGAAGAAGGCATCTTTTGCGAACCGGCGTCGGCGACATCGGTCGCCGGTGTTATTAAAATGAGTCAAGCCGGCCTATTGAAAGAAGGTGCGACGGTCGTATGTACCTTGACCGGGCATGGATTAAAGGATGCCGACACCGCGATAGGCATTTCACGTCAGCCTAGGACAGTCAAAGCCACTCGCGACGATGTGGCCCGCCTCCTTCATGTCTGATTACCTCAGGAACATCGCATGAAATATTTGATCCTGCATGCCGACGGGATGGCCGACATCCCATGTCCGGAACTCGGTGGAAAAACCCCTCTTGAGGCCGCCGCGACTCCTTACCTCGATCGCATTGCCCAGAGCAGCGAGGTCGGGCTGCTCAGCCTTCCTTCGGAAAGCGGGCCTGCCGGCAGTGATGTCACCAGTGTGGCGGTGCTGGGCTACGATCCAAAAAAATATTATCCCGGCCCCGGTCCGCTGGAAGCTGCGGGTCTGGGCATCACGGTGGGTGATCAAGACGTGGTATTTCGCTGCACGATGGTGACGGTACGAGGGGAGGGCGCTTCCGGCAGCAAGGATATCGTGACCGAGATCAAAAAATTGGGGGCGCATGTCGTCATGGATGATGCGACCGCCGGCCTCATCGATACGGAGCAAGCGCGGGAACTGCTTGAGGCTGTCAATGAGCAACTCGGGTCGGAGACCATTCAATTCTATCCCGGTTCCGGGCACCGGCATTTGATGGTGTGGGTCGGGGGTAAATCGCGCGCGACATGTCTCGATCCTGAGCAATTCGTCGGTCGGTCGATCGCCGACGCGCTGCCGACCGGAGAAGACGCCGATGTGTTGCGCAAGATTATGGATGCGGCCTTCTTCATTCTGCGTGACCACCCGGTCAATGAGGAACGCCAACAGGAGGGATTAAAGCCGGCGAACTGTTTGTGGTTGTGGGGACAGGGACGCGCCGCCCTCTGGCCGCCGTTACCGGAACGGTATCACATCACCGGTGTGGTCGTGTCATCCAGCGACGTGCACCGTGGCGTTGGATTATGCGCCGGGCTGGAGTCCGTCGAGCTGCCCATTGACGAAGGCGACGAATCGAAGGCGTTTGCGGGACGTGTTGAAGCCGCCGTGCGAGAATGGGCGACAAACGATTTTGTGTATCTTCATGCCGGACTTTCGGATGATGTGCTGCACGCACGTGATGTCCGGGACAAGGTCCGGGCCATCGAGCACTTCGATGCCCAGGTTGTCGGTCCGATTCTTACGGCATCGGCCATCCACTCGTCTTATCGACTGCTTGTAGTCTGTGACCCGGGACCGGCGAACACCCACGCTTCCAAAGCTCCTCCGATCTTGTACGCGCTCTGTGACAGTGACGGTCAGTCGCGCTCGGGAGCCGCCAAACGATTTCACGAGCAGGAAGAGAACATCGCAAGGACCGCCCCGCGTGATGCCACCAAACTTATGGCGCGATTATTTCCACGCGGAGCGTAAGCGTCGTGGCGCTGATCGTTCAGAAATATGGCGGTACATCCGTCGGTAACGTCGAGCGGATTCATCGGGTCGCCGAGCGGGTCGAACGGGCGCGCAAAGACGGGCATCAGGTCGTCGTGGTGTTGTCGGCTATGAGCGGAGAAACCGATCGGTTGCTCAAATTGGCCCATGAGGTGACCAGCACTCCCGATGAGCGCGAATTGGACATGTTGCTTTCGACGGGGGAGCGGGTCACGATTGCGCTGCTCGCCATGGATCTTCAGGGGCGCGGCGTGCATGCTCGATCCTTTACGGGCCGGCAGGTGGGGATTCACACCGACAGCGCCCATACCAAAGCCAGGATTTCCCGCGTGACAGCCGATCGCATTAAGGATGCGCTGTCGGAGGGGGTCGTTCCGGTCGTGGCGGGCTTTCAGGGCATCAATGCTCGCTCAGATGTCACGACGCTGGGTCGAGGCGGGTCCGACTTGACAGCAGTCGCGTTGGCGGCCGCGCTGAAGGCTGATCGGTGCGTTATTTATACGGATGTTGACGGCGTCTATACGGCCGACCCGAACATCGTGCCGGCTGCGCGACGGCTGGACAAGATTTCCTACGAAGAAATGCTTGAAATGGCGAGCCTCGGCGCCAAGGTGCTGCAAAGTCGCTCGGTCGAGTTTGCCGCGAAATATGCCGTACCGGTGGAAGTCAATTCCAGTTTCAAGGAAGGAAAGGGAACGCTCGTGACACGTGAAGATGCCGACATGGAAGGAGTTATGGTGTCGGGAGTGACGGGAGACCGCAATCAGGCCAAGATTACGATTGTCGGGGTGCCGGATCGCCCAGGCATTGCCGCGCGTGTATTCGGGGCCGTGGCCCATGCGAATATCGTGGTTGACATGATCATTCAAAACGTCAGCCAGGCCGCTATGACCGACATTTCGTTCACCGTTCCAAAGCCGGACTTGCGGAGTGCCGTCGAGCTTATCCAGCGCCTTTCCCAGGACATCGGCGCCCGGTCGGTGGCGGTGACGGAATCCATCGCCAAGGTCTCCCTCATCGGCGTGGGCATGCGGTCGCATTCAGGGGTGGCGGCGAAGATGTTCGAAGTGCTGTCACGCGAGAGCGTGAACATTATGATGATCAGCACGTCGGAAATAAAAATCTCATGTGTCATTGAGGAGAAGTATCTGGAACTGGCCATGCGTGCGCTCCATACGGCGTTCGGTCTGGACCGCGTCTCGGCTCCTGCTCTGGGCTAGCGGCGGCGGGAGGCGATCGCCGGTCCGGCAGGATCCTCGACAGTCCGTTCATGTCCCTGCTACTCTCATGTCTATGAAACAACGAAGTCCAGCCCCGCGTCGAACTCACGTCCCGGAATCCGTCTCAGTGCCGACTCTCACAGCGGTACAGGCCTCTGCGATCGAAATCTACGATACGACGCTCCGTGACGGAGCCCAGGCGGAGGATGTCAGTTTTTCTGTAGAGGATAAGGTTCGTGTCGCGCAACAGCTCGATGAACTCGGTGTGCAGTTCATTGAGGGTGGGTGGCCAGGTGCGAATCCCAAAGACATCGAGTTCTTTCAAAAGGTCAGGACCATACCTTTTCAGCATGCGACCATCGTGGCGTTCGGCTCGACGCGAAAGGCCAGCAACTCGGTCCGGAAAGACAAAAATCTTCAGGCGTTGCTGGCGTCCGAGACGCGCACGATTACGCTCTTCGGCAAGAGTTGGTCGTTCCAGGTGACGGACGCGCTCGGCATTTCACTGGCCAAGAATCTGGACCTCATCGAAGACTCGATTCATTATCTCCGCTCAAAGGATCGCCGGGTGTTTTACGATGCCGAACATTTTTTTGACGGTTATAAGGCGAATTCCGACTATGCGTTGCAGACGATCCGCAAGGCGATCGCGGGCGGCGCTGAACGGGTCATTCTCTGCGACACGAACGGCGGGACGATGCCCTGGGAAATCCGGGAAATTTGTCGGGTGGTGCAGCAGGAATATCCCGTGCCATTGGGCATTCACGCACATAATGATAGTGAAATGGCGGTCGCCAATTCGCTCGTGGCCGTCGAGTCCGGGATTCTACAGGTGCAGGGAACGATCAATGGGATCGGCGAGCGATGCGGAAATGCCAACCTCTGTTCCATCATTCCTAACTTACAATTGAAGATGCGGCGGCCCGCGCTCGGCGAGAAACTCACGCGGCTGAAAGCTGTGGCAGGGTTCGTCACTGAGATTGCCAACTTGATGCCCAATAAGCGTCAGCCCTATGTGGGGGATGCAGCCTTTGCGCACAAGGGGGGTGTTCACATTCATGCGGTGCTCAAGAACGCGGCAACCTATGAGCATATTGCTCCGGCGGAAGTCGGCAATCGCCGGCGGATTCTGGTATCGGATTATGCGGGTCGCAGTGGTCTGTTGGAAAAAGTCGAGGCGTACGGCATTTCGCTGAGCAAGAATCACGCGAAGCTGCAGGAGCTTGTCGAAACGCTGAAGGAACGCGAAAGCCAAGGGTATCAATTCGAAGGCGCCGAAGGGTCGTTTGAGTTGTTGATGCGCAAAGCGATGGGGAGTCATCGCCCGTCTTTTCAGTTGCTGGGCTTTCGGGTCATCGTCGAGAAAAAGCAGGAGCAGGGCATGCTGCTGTCCGAGGCGACGGTGATGGTGAAGGTCGGCGAGGTGATCGAGCATACGGCGGCTGTGGGTGCCGGCCCCGTGAATGCACTCGACCATGCGCTCCGCAAGGCATTGGAAAAGTTCTACCCGCAACTGCGCGAAGTCAAATTGCTGGACTATAAAGTGCGCGTCCTGTCCGCCAACAAAGGAACGGAATCGAAAGTGCGAGTCTTGATCGAATCGGGAGATCACAAGGACAAGTGGGGTACGGTCGGCGTGTCAGAAAACATCATGGAAGCCAGCTGGCAAGCGCTGGCGGATAGCATGGAGTACAAATTGCTGTTGGCAGATCGCTAGGGCCCTCCGCCTCATCGGGCTCACATAATCCTTGACAGAGCAGGTAACCTCACGTAACTTATGGGAAAATTCTTTGTCTTGGACGCTCGACACCAAGAAGCATTTCGTAAGGAACGACTCGAGTGGATGGCGGGGGGAAAGGCATGAGAAAGGCCGATATCGCAAACGAAATTTTCAAGCAGGTTGGAGTGTCTAAGAACGACGCAGCCGATATCGTCGAGCTCGTGCTCAATCTGCTGAAGGGCGTTCTGCAAAAAGGTGACGCGGTCAAGATCGCAGGATTTGGGAATTTTGTCGTTCGGAGCAAAGGGGCGCGCAAGGGACGCAATCCACGGACCGGTGAAGAAATCGGGATAACCCCCCGTCGAGTGGTGACGTTTCGGCCCAGTCAGGTCTTTAAAAAGTACGTCAATTCCTAGTCAATATCTTGCCACGAGCACACGCAGCATGAGACCGGTCATGGGGAATGAGCCCAGACTGGGAAGTAAGGTTTTTTATAAAATCGGCGAAGTCAGCAAGATTTCAAAGTTGCCGGCTTATGTCTTGCGGTTTTGGGAGTCGGAGTTTAGCTTCCTCAAACCAAAGAAAAGCCGCGGCAATCAGCGATTGTATGTGCAACGAGATGTGGATACGGTGCTGGAGATCAAGCGAATGCTCTATGAAGAAGGGCACACGCTGGCCGGCGTCAAGCGCTATTGGGCTCGTCGGGGACGAGCCACGGTGAAGCGCGGGTCGCGAAAAGAATTGGCACAGCGCGTCAGAGGCGACCTCCAGGCGATCATCAGGATGATCGATTCTCATACACCCTGAACCGTCGCGGTGGTGCAAGCGGTTCAATTTAGTCGCGAGAATATCGATGTCATGGAAGTCGGGGCGTAGCGCAGCCCGGTAGCGCACTCGCTTGGGGTGCGAGTGGTCGTGGGTTCAAATCCCGCCGCCCCGACCATCGGCACGATCCCTTCTGAACGGTGGTGCTCTGCAGGACCATATGATGGCGACCGATCGTCCGCGCGTGTTGGTGTTGTTCCCGCCTTGCCTGTCATACCCTCAATCCGCCGGTTCTGTTCCACTTTCACGATGTTGTCGAAGAGTGAGGAGAGGCTGTGGCACGTGCACGTATTCTTGTGACCAACGATGACGGGATTGGGTCCCCTGGAATTCACGCGGTAGCCGCTGCGTTGCGGGCGTTGGGAGAGGTGTGGGTCGTCGCACCTGATCGTGAGCGGACGGCGATGGGACATGCGGTGACGCTGCACAAACCGCTGCGCATTACCAAGATGGGCCCCCGCGTGTTCATGGTGAATGGAACTCCTGTTGACTGTGTCAACCTGGCCCTCGCGAAGGTCTTACCGGGACGGCCGGCATTGATCGTGTCGGGCATCAATCGAGGCGTCAATCTTGGCGATGACGTGATGTATTCCGGCACTGTCTCTGCGGCCCTGGAGGGCACGATTTTAGGGATTCCTTCCATGGCAGTCTCGCAGGAGGGCGAGAACACATTTCGATTCGAGGTAGGTGCGCGATACGCGGCTCGAGTGGCGACCGAGGTGCTATTGCACGGATTGCCGCCAGAAACTATCTTAAATGTGAATATCCCGAATGTTTCATTTCGATCCATCAAGGGAGTGAAAGTGACCTGCCTCAGTCGACGCCGCTTTGAAAATCCCATTGTTGAGAAAGTCGATCCCAGGGGACGCACGTATTATTGGATTGCCGGCACACGCCAGTCGTGGAGTCGCCGGAAAGACGCCGACCACGAAGCGCTGGAGCACCGCATGGTGTCCATCACGCCGATCCATCTCGACACGACGCATCATGACGTGCTCGAACATTTCAAAGCGTGGGAGCAGCCGCTCTCGAAACCGCCTCGGCGCCAGACACCGGTCCGTCCACGTCCGCGCAGAAGGTCCAAGGTATGACGGCGCTGATAGAGTGGGTGATAGAAGAGCTCGGACGGTTCGTCATCGCCGCGATTTCAACATTCGGCTATACGGGCATCGTGATTACGATGGCGATTGAAAGCGCCTGCATTCCCTTGCCAAGTGAAATTATCATGCCGTTCTCCGGTTATCTGGTCTCGACCGGGCAATTCTCCATGCTGGGCGTGACGCTCGCCGGCGCGATCGGCAACGTGCTCGGGTCGATGGTGGCGTACTACGTAGGGGTGTGGGGAGGGCGGCCGTTCGTTGAGCGATATGGCCGGTACTTCCTCATCTCGCAGCATGATGTAGAGTTGGCCGATCGATGGTTTGCCAAACATGGTGACGCGGCGGTGCTGATCAGCCGTCTCCTGCCGGTGGTTCGAACCTTTATTTCTCTCCCTGCAGGAATTGCGCGAATGAACGTGAAAAAGTTTATTCTCTTTTCGTTTATCGGCGCGGTACCCTGGTGTTATGCGCTGGCCTATGTGGGGCTCAAGATGGGAGAGCACTGGAACGAATTACGGGAATACTTCCACCACGCGGATCTGGTGATCGGCTTGTTCCTTGTCGTTGGACTCGGGTATTTTCTCTGGTCGCATTGGCCGAAACGTGGCCCTTCTCTGGAATAGGTCGGCTTCATGTTGTATGTGCACAATACAATGACCGGAAGCAAAGACCGGTTCGAACCGTTGGTGCCCGGGAAAGCCCGGATGTATGTGTGCGGCGTGACGGTCTATGACTATTGCCACATCGGACATGCCCGCAGCGCCCTGATCTTCGATGTGTTGCGTCGCCATCTGGAATATTCGGGCTTGGTTGTCGAGTTTGCCAAAAACTTCACGGATGTCGACGACAAAATCATCAGGCGGGCCAATGAGCAAGGGGTGAGTTGCGAAAGTATCACCACCACGTACATCAACGCGTATTACGAGGATATGGAGAAGCTGGGTGTGCGCCGGGCCACGATCGAACCGAGGGCGACGGAGCATATCACCGACATCGTGACGCTTGTCGAAAGGCTGCTGACGAAGGGAATGGCCTACCTGGTCGACGGTGATGTCTACTTTCAAGTCGATCGGTATCCGTTATACGGCAGCCTCTCCAAGCGGAAGCTCGACGATTTGCAGGCCGGCGCGCGCGTGGATGTGGATCAGCGAAAACGCCATCCCATGGATTTTGCCCTGTGGAAGAGCAGCAAACCCGATGAACCTTCATGGGACAGCCCCTGGGGTCCAGGCCGACCTGGGTGGCATATCGAATGTTCGGCCATGGCGATGCGGCATCTTGGCGAAACGTTCGACATTCATGGGGGCGGGATGGATCTGATTTTTCCGCATCATGAAAATGAGATCGCGCAATCCTGCGGCGCGACCGGCAAGGAATTCGCGCGATACTGGATTCACAACGGATTCGTGCAGATCAACCAAGAGAAAATGTCCAAGTCGTTGGGGAATTTTTTTACGATTCGGGAGATTTTCAAGAAATCCGAATGGCCGGACGCCGTCACCGGTGAGGTGTTGCGGTACTTTCTCCTTTCAACTCACTACCGAAGCCCTGTGGATTTTTCAGACCACAGCCTACGAGAGGCAAAGGGAGCTCTGAACGGATTTTATGATCTCTTTGAGCGACTCAAGGAACCGGCTCTGAGTCAAGGCGTGCTCGATCAACAGATGTATGAGACGACCACGCGGATGCGACAGGCGTTTGCGCAGGCCATGGATGATGACCTGAATACGTCCGAAGCAGTGGCGGCCTTGCAGAGGCTACGTGGGGAAACGAATAAGGCCCTCGAAGCCGGCTTGTCCGACGAGATGCGACGCACCGTGCGGCAGGGGTTTCGCACACTCGGGGCGGTACTGGGACTCTTGCAGCTCGACTGCTGGCAGTTCAAGCCTCAACTCCAGCCGGCATCATCAGACATGCATGGTGAGACGTCGACGACTTTGACCGACGACGACGTGGCCGACAAGATTGCGGCACGCATCAAGGCAAAGAAAGTGAAAAACTACAGACTTGCCGACCAGCTTAGAGCGGAATTGGCCTCCCATGGCGTTACGATCGAGGACCGTCCCGATGGCACCAGCCGATGGAAACGATAACCCCCCAGAATTGATCTACGGACTTCATGCGGTGCGTGAGGCGCTTCGTGCGGGTGTTCGCCCTCTCCAACGTCTGCTTGTGCTGGGAACCGATCGACAGTTTGGGGACATTGTGCGATTGGCGAAAGCGCAGCGCGTGCCGATACATGTGGAACCCCGGGCCGCCTTTGATCGGTTTGTCCCCGCCGGTCACCATCAGGGAGTCATCGGCTTGGTCGCCGTCAAGGCCTATGCCGAGTCGGATGACATTCTTGCCTTGGCGCAGGGGGCCGGGCAAACTCCTCTCCTAGTCCTGCTTGACGGGGTTGAAGACCCGCATAATCTTGGTGCTATTCTGCGAACGGCGGAAGCCTCCGGCGTGCAGGGTGTGTTTATCCCTGAGCGTCGTGCGGTGGGATTGACGAGTATTGTGGCGAAAGCTTCTGCGGGCGCCGTCGATTACATGCCTGTGGGGCGAGTGCCGAATCTTTCTCGGTTAATTGAGCGTCTTCAAAGCTCCGGCTTATGGGTCTATGCGCTCGATGCCGAGGCTCCTAAAGTTTACACAGCCTTGGATTTCCGAGGGCCGGTGGCGCTGGTGTTCGGCGGAGAAGGGAGGGGGGTTCGTCCGGGCGTGCGCGAAGCCTGTGACGATGCCGCGCACATCCCCATGCTCGGGAAGGTCGGCTCGCTCAATGTTTCGGCGTCAGCGGCCATTGTGCTGTATGAGGCAGTGCGTCAGCGAGGGAAGGGCTCGACGGGAAAGCAGTAGCGGGGGCCCCAAGAAGAGTCTTACCGAAGCCTCAACATTTTCCCCTGGATGGCGGCCTTGAGCAGCTGAGCGGTATTGGAGACCCGGATTTTTTTCATCATATTCGCCCGATGGGCCTCGACCGTTTTCACGCTGATTTTTAACCGCTGGGCGATTTCTTTGTTTTTGAATCCGGTCCAGATGAGCTCAAGGATTTCATGTTCGCGAGTCGTGAGGGCTTCCGGGCGTCGCTTGCGCATGGGAAGTACCGGCTCCGGCGAGGACGCTTTGGCTCGAGTTTTATGTGTCTTGGCGACTGTCGACATGTGTGTCTTGCTCCACTTCGGGTAAAGGCAGTTCAGTGACCGAGGCTTGTGACCTCTCGAGCCAAAAAGTCTCTCGGATTATACGCAGTTATCCTAGCAATTGTAAATGGAGCAGGAAGGGGTAGCCACTGTGATTTTTTCCTTTTATGCATTAATTTATACTACGTATATTGAGAAGCCGGTCTTTATAGGTGTCTTAAGCTCAGGTCGGCAAGGACGCGTATGACCGCACACCTGATTGTGCTGGTGTTTGGGGCGGTGATCGGCAGTTTCTTGAATGTCTGCATCTACCGGCTGCCGCGAGAGGAATCGGTCGCGTGGCCTGGCTCCCATTGCCCTTCATGCCGACAGACCATCGCCTTTTACGACAATCTCCCGATGGTGAGTTATGTGATCTTGCAGGGGCGGTGCCGCGCCTGTCGTGCAGCGATTTCCATCCAGTATCCGCTGGTGGAAGCGGCCAACGCGATCGGATATGTGGTGGTTTTTTGGATGTTCGGCATTACCGCGGTGGCCTGTGTCTATGCGGCGCTGGTTTCCGCGCTTATCGTGGTGTCGGGGACGGATCTTTCCCATACCATCATTCCGGATGCGGTGACGTTGCCGGGGATTGTCGTCGGCCTCCTCTGCGCAGCCTTCATTCTTCCCATCGGCATTGTCGATTCTGTGCTCGGCGTCCTGGTGGCCGGAGGGATATTGTGGTTCCTAGCATGGATCAGCCCCTATGTCTTCGGGAAGGAGGGTATGGGTGGAGGGGATATCAAGCTCATGGCCATGGTCGGCGCATTCATCGGATGGCAACCCGCATTGCTGGCCATTATGATTGGGTCTTTGCTGGGCTCCGTGGTCGGCGGCGGGCTCATCGCTTCCCGGGTCATGCGGCGTGAGCAATACATTCCTTTTGGCCCCTTCCTTGCGGTGGGATCGTTCATCGCGTTGCTGTTCCACCAGCCCTTGTTTGAGTGGTATTGGAGGCTGCTCGATCTTCCTCATTAATTCCCTCCCAGTCAGCCTTCAGCGCCGGTTCGCAGGCTTATGCGACTTCCAGCAGTGTATCCAAATGGATGTCCGAACTGTATCTGATTGGAAACAGTTCATAACTGTGCACGGTTCCTCTCTGCTCATGTGCTCCGTGCCATAACTAAGATCCTCCGCATACTTTCCCAACATTTCGATCCTATTTTCGCGACATCACGATAACGATGAGACGGGCAGCTGCTCGTGCCATGACCGCTCAGTCAGCGGCACGGAACTTGGAAATGCTTTATGCGCACGACGAAAGGAGCCGGTATGAACGAACGCGGAGGAAGTCTGGTGGAGCTGTGTACGGTGGTTGCCATCATCGCGATTGTGACGGGAGTGAGCCTGCCGGGGTGGGCAGCGCTTGTGGGAAGACACCAGCAACGGGCGGTCGTGAAGGAGATCGCATCAGAGTTGCGCATGGCCCGGCAATTGGCGATGGCCCGGCATGAACGGATTCGAGTGGTCGTGAATGCCGAACAATCTGTATTGCGCACGGAATGCGTGGACTGCGGAACGGGTCCACTTCGCCGGTATGCGTTCGCAGGTAGAGGCACAGCCATAGAGTCAATGACGACGAAACCGGAGATCATGTTTCAGCCCAGCGGCCGCTCGGCAACCGCAACCACGATGGTCCTGGTCGATCGTCGACATGTGACACATCAGGTGACGGTGAGCATCACCGGGCGGGTGGCGCTGCTATGACACGGCATGGTGCGGGCGTCGCGACACAACCATCGCAACTATTCACGACTTCGGGCTTCAGCCTGGTCGAATGCATGGTGGCCTGGTAGTGCTGTCTATCGGAGTGGTCGGCGCGATGGGGATGTTCGAGCATGCGGAGCGTGGACTCCAGCGCGGAGCGCTGACGACCACCGCGCTGGTCCTGGCTGAATCGCGCCTGGAAGCCAAGCGGAGTCTGCCATGGGAGCAGCTGCTGGCAGACGATTTGGATCAGGACGGGACATTGGAATCGTCGATGCGCGACGACGGATTGGAGGCTGATGTGACGAATGGCGATGGTATTTTCACAGCCAGTCTCATGCGGTCCAATATTCGGCTCGTCTGGACCATAGAGTTCAATCGAGGCAGCCGGCCCGCCTCGGCGAGTCTGGCGGCGATCGAGGCACGCGCGATATTCCGGACGATCGGAGGGCAGGAAAAGGAAATCCGTCTGCGCACGATCCGGGCCAATCCTCACTATGTAGTTCTGCCGGCCCTATCATGACCCGCGTCACTACAAACACCTTGAGACAGTTCTGGCGGATGGGCTGCGCCGGGGTCAGCCTCATTGAGCTGCTTATCGCTCTGACGATCAGTAGCGTGGCGATATCAGGCGCGATTCAGATCTTTTCAGCATACGGCCTGCGGTTTGCCTCGCAACATTTCACCATGGTATCGAACCAGGAGTTGCGGATCGGGTTGGATGTGTTGTGCAGCGAAATACGCCTGGCGGGGGCAGGATTGTTAAGCGGAGATTCGCCATTTCTCAAGGCGGAGTCTGATGAAATCGAGTTCTTTGCAAATCTGAGTGGGTCTGCAACGATCCTGACTCGGTTGACAGAAACTGGCCAGCAGGAGTTGCCGGTGGAAGAAGGAGCCGGGTGGCCGAAGGGTAAACAGCTGCTGATTTGTACGGCGGCACATTGTGCCTGGAACCGTCTGGCGGCCGACGGCAGGAAGCAGGCGCTGGCGCTTACCACACCGACTGCCGAACAGTTACCGATCCATACCGCGGTCTTTTTACTCAATCGAGTGCGCTACTACCTCAAGCGTTATGAAGATGGAACTCAGCGGTTGATGCGTGAGGTGGATGGTGGAGCGAGCACCCTATTGGCTGACGTGGGCGAATTTCAGCTGCATTATCTAAATAAGGAAGGAAGGGTGACCACTGATTTACGTGAAGTGGTGCGCGTTCGTGTGACGATTTGGGTTAGGCAGGAGAGGTCGATACTCGTGCGGGATATTGCGATACGAATCTAACCGGCAAAGGAACACAATGATGAACAAGAGCGTGAGGCATTCGGTAATCGCAGTGCGATCAGATGAGAGGGGGATGGCGTTGCTGGCTGTGCTGATGGTGGTGTTTCTGCTGACGCTGCTGGGCATGACCTCCATGCAGCTCGCGGGACAGGAAATAGTCGGCGGCAGTGCCATACAGGAAGAGCGGCTGGCTCACCATGCCGCAGAATCAGCTGTCGATGTCGTGATGGGATGGTTTCACGATCGCACCCTCACGCCGCAGGGAATCGAGCCGGCGTGGCTGTCGAAACGAACAATAAATTCGCAAGGCGATCCGTCTTACTTCGACGGACAGGGCCGATCTCAATTTACAGGGACCGGGCATTATCCCGACGTGGTGTTTGATGCGGCAAATCCGCAGCATGATCAATTGCTGAACGACCCGCAGACAGGATGGTTCAGGTCGCTGAAAGGACTCGCTAGAATTCTTAAACTGCGAGTGTATGGAGCCACTCGGCCCGGTCTCCTTTGCACGGTAGAAGTGACGGCGGGAGCCGGTCGTGCCTCTCGTGTGACGAAGACGTTGGCGGTTGAATTTGGGGCCTATGCCATTCCGGCTTTGCATGCGCCGCTGCAGAGCGGCACGCTCGGTATGGAAACTGTTCAATCCCGGCCAGGCTCCGTCCTCGCGCATTGGGGCGACATCATGGTGCATGGTCAGGCGTATTTCCCACGACCGGATGAGGTTCCGGCCAAGAGTGGATTGGCGGCGGTGACGGGGCAGGCTTATGAGGAGATGACCCATCGTGAGGACCGTTGGCTCGATATCCGCCTCGGTGGCCAAGCCTTCTTCGCCCACCTCCCGGCAGAGGCGTGGTCCGGGATTGCGTTGAATGTCCATGCGCACCAGGAGCCGGTGCCTGGCATCAAGGTTGATCAGTGGGACTATGACACATTGAAGCGAATGGCGAAGCAATTCGGGGGGTATTACGGCATGGATCGGGAGGGATTGCTGTATCCAGGTGGCGTGATTCAACCGGGAATGGGACGCCCTGCTGCGGAGGTGTTTGCGTCGACGGGACCCGGAGATCATCGTGGCTTGATATTTGTCGATACTTTGGATGGCATGCCACCACGGTTAGATAACTTAGGGACGCTTCTCCTCGATCAAGAGTACGCCGAGGGCATCTTTATTGTGAATGCGCATGTGTTTTGGAAGGCGAGACAGTCTGGAAAGACTGTACCAGCTCTAAGTCCGCCGCCCGAAGGGCAGCAGTCTCTTGGGACCAGAGTTCCCGTTCAGCTGTCCGGCATTCATCTGCAGGGTGTGCTGCATGTCGCGGGCGACATTCGGTATGCAGGCCACCTCAAGGCATACGGTGGGGTGGTGGCTCAGGGGAGCATCGTCGACGGGACGAACGGGTCGGGGATATTAGAGGTTTGGTACAACCATGATCTTCGCGAAGGACTCATGCAGGGATTGCCGCTCGTGTTTGTGGCTCCCGGAAGTTGGCAGACTAAAATTTGATTGAACTGGAAAAGCTCGATTCAACGAGCCCTTTCTCAACCATGTTGAACCTACAGTACCGTAGACATTCAAGTCGTATTCGTGACATTCTGAAAGGGACCAACTCCATGATTCCGGTAGGCCTCTCTACGCTATCTCCCCGAGAACCTGTGAAGAAAATGGCGGTGGCCGCCCAGGCACGTGCTGCCGGCCACTACCGTCCCCTCGTCGAACAAGGCTTTCTACGGCACGAAGAACTGGTGCTAGCAACGGCTGAAGCTGTGCGAAAGCGAATGGAGCTGGCCACGGTGCTTATGGATCGGTATCGCATCCCTAAGGCGGCCATAGGCGCAGCCCTGGCGGAATTCTTTCACTGCCCCTTTCTTGCCTACGATGAGCGCATGATTATGGAGCGTGATCTGTTGAAAGACTTGAGTCTGGATTATCTCCGCATGAATCATTGGGTTCCTCTCAGGCGACAGGGCGATGGGATCGAAGTGCTGATCGATGACCCCCATAATCCCGACAAGCTGCTCGATGTGCGTCGGGCGTTTCCGGGACAGGCGCTTTCCTATCGCGTTGGGCTTCGTCGCGATATCGAGCAGTGTTTGAGCTCCGTTCACGGGCGAGAGACAGGTGATGCGATTACGGACATCCTCGGCGAGTTAGTCAGTGAGGCACAATTAGAAGAACAGCAGAATGCGACGATTGCGGCGATCACCGAAAACGATTCGGCCATCGTTCGTCTCGCCAACCAGATCATTGCAGAGGCCTATCGGCAAGGAGCATCGGATATCCATATCGAGCCGTATGCCGACCGAAAGGAAACGTCGGTGCGTTTCCGCGTAGACGGGACGTGTTTCACCTACATGAAGATTCCGGCGGCTTATCGCCGGGCGATCGTTTCTCGCGTCAAGATTATGGCCAGTCTTGACATTGCCGAGCGGCGAAAACCTCAGGATGGAAAAATCCGTTTCAAGCTGAGTATCGGCCAGGAAATCGAATTGCGTGTCGCCACGCTCCCTACGGCGGGCTTCAATGAAGATGTGGTGATCCGGTTGTTGACCACGAACGGTCTCCGCCGTGTAGAGGAACTGGAATTCAGTTCCGAGACTCGCCGTCTGGTCGGCCAATTGGCCCACAAACCGTATGGCATTGTGCTCTGTGCCGGCCCCACAGGATCCGGAAAAACCACGACGTTGCATGCCATTCTGGCGTCGATCAACACGGATGAACGAAAAATCTGGACAGCGGAAGACCCCATTGAGATCACGCAGGACGGACTACGGCAGGTTCAGGTCCATCCGAAGATCGGCCTCACCTTCGCCGCAACCATGCGGGCCTTTTTGCGTGCGGACCCAGACGTGATCATGATCGGGGAAATGCGAGATAAGGAAACGGCGGATATTGCCATTGAAGCGTCACTGACCGGGCATCTGGTCTTCAGTACGATTCATACCAACAGCGCGGTGGAAACCGTCGTGCGATTGCTGGATCTGGGATGCGATCCCTTCAACTTTTCGGACGCCATGCTGGGCGTGTTGGCGATGCGTTTATGCAAGCGGATCTGTCAGAACTGCCGGGAGCCGTATCACCCCAGTCGCGCGGAATTCGACGAACTCGTTCAGGCTTATGGAGCATTGGATTGGGAGCGCTTGCAGCTCGAATACGGTCCAGCCTTTACACTATTTCGCGGGCGAGGATGCGAAGCCTGCAATCAAACAGGCCATCGCGGCCGGGTGCCCATTCACGAGCTGATGGTGGTCTCCGATTGCATGAAGGGACTTATTCAAGCGAGGGCTCGGACCGGCGAACTGAGGGCGCTCGCAAAGAAAGAAGGCATGCGAACGTTGCTGCAAGATGGCATCGAGAAAGTCACTCAAGGCCTCACCACCTATCAGCAGGTTCGAGCCGTCGCGATCAAATAGTCACCACACCTCAGGCGCGCGTCACGTCTGGTGACAAGGCTCCTTTCTCCGTTACGATCTGTTCGTGCGTGATGGGTCTGCTCAGGTGAGACATATGGAGGAGCGTGCCTGACTTGCCAACTCACATCAGGCTGCAACCCCACCGGTACCAGTGCTAAATCATCTCCTCGCGGTCAAATTACATTTACCACTCGCGTGAACCCTGGTCTTTCGTGTCCATAAAAAGGCTGCCATAAGTCGGACAAAATTTGTCATCTGTGTGATTAAGGAACGCTCGTAATTGTACGCGAGTCGTGATGAATGAACGCATCATATCAATATCTTAGCTAACTATTTGAGGGAGAAATTATCGGCATGGCATTTGCTCATCTGCCTGTTGCCATGTGTGTCTTTAGCCATCATCAACGGTCTTCTGCTGTCATCGGCCAAAGGGGTTTCACACTCATTGAGGTCATGATCGCTGTCTCCATTGTCGGCATTCTAGCGATGGTGGCTGTCCCTAACTATCTTCAATGGAATGCGCGTTACCAGTTGAAACAGGCCACAACGGAATTGGCCGGCAGTCTCAGCCTGGCTCGCATGGCGGCGATGAATCGGAATCTTGCCATTACCGCCACTCTGGCGCTGGTATCAGGCAAGGTCAATATCGATTTCGGGGGCGCGCTGGCGCCGGTCTTGCTTCCCCAATCTATCATCGCATTTACGGGTGGGCCGACAATCCAGTTTACTCAGCAGGGGCTGAGCGGAGCAGCTGCAAATCAAACACTCACGCTGGTGTCCCAACAGGGGACGACCTATTCCGTGATCGTGACTCCAGCCGGCAAGGTCAACTGGTGTGCGAAAGTCACATGTCCCTAGAAACCGAATGAGACCAACTACACCATCACAGAGATTATCCGGGCAGGTCCAGACTTCGCAGCAGGGCTTTACCCTGTTGGAAACGATGGTGGCGGCAGGGGTGCTTTCGGTCGGATTATTGGGCCTCGCGGGATTGTCGGGCATGTCGCTGGGGAAAAATGTCGATGCCAATGACATGACACGCGTGACCAATATCGCTGCCGATATGGCGGAACGCATTCAAAGCAATCGGCAGCGTGTGTTGGATTATCACAACACCAATACAGCGGCAGCCTGCCCTCAGAATGTAAGCACCCAACGGATGGCGCTCGGTGATTGCACGCAATGGCAAGCCCTCGTGTCGAATTCCGATCTCGCCGGCGCCAATGGGGTCGTTACTGCCACTCGTCTCGACCCGGATCCTACCGCGAATCCGGTCACCATGAACCGATTTCTCGTCACGATTACGATCAATTGGCAAACCAGGCGCACCGATGTGAGCACGGCTCGGACAAAAACTGCGGTATTTACGAATATCGTCGCGCCTGAGTAGGCGCAGGGCGGAGCATAAACATGCGTCGACCGACAGGGAACCAGCAGGGATTCACTCTTGTGGAACTGATGGCGGCTGTTCTGATCACGGTGGTGATTGTGACGGCCACGATGAGCACCGTCGTGACATCGAATCGCGCGAACGTCGTCAATAGCCAGGTGGCCGATACCCAACAGAATGTCCGATTGGCAATCGACTTGCTCAGTCGGGATATCAAGCTTGCCGGGTACAACTACAATGCCACCGATCCTGCCACGGCAGCCGTGGGCACCTGCAATGCCACCATTGGCGCCATTGTCAAACCGGTTGGGTTGCTGCCTCAAGACCAGACGCCGGCAGGTGCTGACGCCGGATCAGACGCGGTGGCCATGGTACTCCCGGTGATGAATACCCAGGGGTGGGTCCTGACGACCGCAGTGGGCGGTACGCCGAATAATGTGTCGTATGAAAATACGATCAATCTTTCGGGAGTCGCCATTGCTGAGATGACCGCGCAGGGGCTTGCCCTCGGATCAACCATTTCAATCGGAGGGGCGCTCTCCAAAACTGTCAGAGCGATAGCTGCGACCTCGATCGGATTCGGCACCGGGAACTACGTTGATGGAAAATTTCCTATCGGTACGCCGGTCTATCTCATGCAGTGTGTACAGTATCAGGTGGTAGCGAATGCTCCGGCGACCTGCGGGAATAATTCTCCCTGTCTAGTGAGAAATAATGTGCCGCTCGTCGACGGCGTGGAAGATTTGCAAATCACGTATGCCTGCGATGGGTGTAATCAGGCGGTTCCCAATCCCCTGTTCCCGGACGGGGTCGTGGATGACCAAGATGGGTCGTCGTCTTCAGGGTTACCGACATTCACGCAGGCAGATTTTATCTCCAACAGCGCCTGGGCGATTACGCCATGGACGCCGGATAAGATCAGAATGGCGCAAGTCAGCCTGGTTGTCAGGCCAACGCAGGCTGATGCAGGGCTTGATGAGAAAGGAACCCAAGCCGTCAACACAGTAGGCCCGGTGATCGTCGGCGATCACGACCCATCGACGGATGCTACCTATGACGCCACTGTCTATCAGCAGCAACGACGGCGGGTAGTTGTCCGTACTATTCAGCCGAGAAACTTATAACGAGAGATTGAGCGATGAATCTGCGGCAGAAAAGAATCGGTATCGGGAACGGACATGAGTTGACCAGATTGAAGGGCGAGCAAGGTATTGCGTTGCTCACAGTGCTTCTCATGTTGTTGATCTTGACCGTACTTGGAATTGCCTCCATTACAGTGACCAGTATGGAGAGTCGAATGGCGGGATTTTTTCGTACCACTGAAGCGGTGGTGGCGGCAGCAGATTCGTGCGAGGGTCTTGCCGCCAATATTATTCAGCAAACGCTGACGGCTCCAGGGGTGTTGCCAGCCTCATTTGTGGCGCCGGTGGGTCCGGTGCCTGCCGCGAACGCCTCGACGCTGTACAGTGAGATTTATGGATACGATCTTCCGTCACCTGCTCCAGCGAATACGCCGGCCGTCAACTTTTCGGATACTGGGAATACAGCCCCGAATTTTGTGATGACGAATCTTCCTGGCTTTACCGTCAACGGCGACATCGATCTCCTCTACTCGCATTCTAAGAACGGGCAGGGAACAGGGGTGCCGGCGACCGAGCATGTGTACCGGATTACCTGCATGGCGAGCAATCCTGCGACCGGTTCAAATAGTACGGTGACCTCAGTCTATGGATGCCTGGATGGCGACACATGTGTGAAGAAAATCAATTGAGAGGGGAAGTATGGCGATGAATCGCACAGTCATCGTGGTGGCGTTTGGCGTGCTGATGTTGATGCAGGGGGCGCCACCTCTGCCGACCAGTAGTCTCGCGCAAACGGAAATTGCCATGCCATTTTCGACCGCCGGTTTTCAGTCCGGCGTGATCGATGAGATGCAAGGATCAATGATTCGGATCGATGGACGAAGTTATGTATTAAAGTCTGCTGTGCTCGTGGTGAATCACGAAGGAGAGCCGCTAGAGCTTGAACGGATTATTCCGACCTCGCTCGTGAAGTTCCATTTGAAGGAAGGCCACATTGACAAGATGGTGGTCAAGCTGCCGCAGTAGAGCCTGGAAGGTCTTGTCTCAACTCGTAGCCGAGAATCGACGGCTGTTGTCCTGTTTGGGATAAGGAGGAAGAACGCATGAATCGCCGAACCCTTGCTGCGTTGACGATCGTGGCCAGTTGTATGAGTCCGGCACTGTTCGTATCCGGCGATGCTGGTGCGATCGTCTCCAATGCCGACTATACCGCAGTCCCTCCGTTCGTCTCCAATGCGACAACTCCCAACATCATTATCCTAATGGATAACTCCGGCAGTATGAGTAATCGGGCTTGTGAATCGACGTCCTGTGGAACGCTGTCGGATGGATCAACTTCCACGACGACGACCTGGACAAATACCACACGGTATTCCGGCTATTTCGATCCCTTAAGATGTTATGTCTACGACACCAGCGACACCAGATTTGAAGACGGAGCGGCAAAGGCCACTTTGGCGACGGCCTGTCCGAACACCGAATGGGATGGTAATTTTTTGAATTGGGCGACGTTACGTCGGTTCGATGCAGTGAAGAAAGCGATGATCGGGGGTGACTGTTTTGTGGCCAGAGCTTCAGATGGAACGTGTCCCGCCAACGGAACGCCGGCGCTCAAGACCGTGCTGGCCCAAGCTAGTGGAGTGAGTGGCGAGCGGGCCGACGTCAACTATGGAGGGGGCAGCGGCTTGAATACCTATGTGGGGCGGATACCATCGGCCGACAGGAGCGGAAATCCTGCGACGATTTCAATTGGGGTGTCGACCGCATATTTTTGCGTCGATAACGACACGAGCCTCGATAATAATTGTACCGATTCGTACAGCCTCAGAAAGTATGAACTCAAGGTCGGATATGTCGCCGAACCGACCGGCGTGATCCAACAAATCGGAAGCAAAGCACGATTTGGTCTGGTCGAGTTTAAATCCAACAGTGAGGGAGCACGGATGTTGGTCGGTGCTGGTTCTCGCCAGTCCATCGATTGGTCTGGCTCCGGGGTGGAGACTTTCAATACCAACATGGCGGCTATGGTGGATGCGGTGCAGGAGTCCTTTCCTTCTACATGGACACCCCTCAGTGAGTCTCTGTATGAAACCGCGCGATATGTCGCTCAAATCAAATCCACATTTACAACAGGCTATATCTATCCGATCGCGTTTGCCGGTGGAATTTCCAATGGGGTCAATTTTGCGACGAATGGTGCCGGCTCGATAGGCACGAGCGAATTGACGGCGCTTGGCGGAGGGGAAAGTTGCCCTGCAGGGTATATCACGAATGCCTGTGGCCGCGACCCGTACTTCTTCGGGAAAAACCATACGCCTCCGTGGGCGTCTTCTTCCCAGGTGGTGAATTGCTGTCGAACGTTCGTCATTATCTTCACAGACGGAGAACCGACCGAGGATCAGAATGTGCCGTCCGCCATTCAAGACTATGGACATACCCATCATGGACAGCACTGCACCGGGAGTGATGGCGCCGCACCGCCACGTCCTACCAACGGGACTTGCAATTCACATGCTGCGACACCATTCAGCGATTTTCTCGCGGAGCACAAAACTGACTATGCCGATAACGGAAGCCACTATTTGGATGACGTGGCCTATTGGGCCCACACGAGCGATCTGCGCCCTTGTAATGGTACGGCCGACGGCACGATTGCGGGTTTGGCGGTAACGGGGCACTGCATACCCGGTACTCAAAATGTGACCGTATACTCATTTTTTGCATTCGGAAATATCAACGGTCGCGGGATCTTAGCCCAAACTGCCCGGTTAGGTGGGTTTGAGGATTCGAATGGCGACGGTATTCCACAAACCGGCGAATGGGATAAGGAAAACAATATCACCGGAGCTTCAACCCCGGACGGCATTCCTGATGCCTATTTCGAATCCTCCAATGTGGACGACCTTCAAGATAAGCTCCTTGCGACGATTGCAAGTATTCTCAGACGTAGCGCATCTGGTTCCTCCGTGTCCGTGCTGGCTACCGCTTCGACGGGTGAAGGTGCATTGTATCAGTCGTACTTCTATCCCAGCACCATCGAACCGTCCACGCTCGGTGATGTGAAGTGGACGGGCTATACACAGTCTCTGTTCATCGATACCTTTGGAAATACCCGCGAGGATACGAATCAGGATGGCCGACTCGATTACAAAGTCGATAGGATTATTAAGACCCGGTTTGATGCGCTGTCGAATTCAGTGAAGGTAGATAAGTACGTCGATAGTGATGGCGATGGATTGCCGAACGATCAGAATGGCGACAACCAAGTAACGGTCGCGGATTGTAATCCCTGCGGGAAATTGTTGAGTGACATACTTCCGATATGGGAAGCCGGCAAGCAGCTGGCCTTAAAGGATGCGTCAACCCGAACCATCCTCACCTGGGTCGACTCGGATCACGACGGGGTGGTTGATTCCGGAGAACAGATCGCCTTCACGACCGCCAACGAGTCGACACTGCGGCCATACCTGCGTGCGACGTCGAGTGCCGAGGGAGCCAAGATCATCAACTTTGTGCGGGGCTGCGATGCGGCAACCTGCGCGGAACAGGCCGGAACACGGGACCGTCGTCTCCAAGTGCCGTCCGGAAGCGGAACCTTGAAAGTGTGGAAGCTTGGAGATGTCATCCACTCAACACCAACGGTGGTCGCAGGCCCTAGAGATCGCCACGACGCCATTTATGGAGATCAGAGTTATTCGGCCTTCCTCCAGCGGTGGTACAATCGCCGGCAGGTCGCCTACGTGGGCGGAAACGATGGCATGCTGCATGCGTTCAACGCGGGCTATTATCACCCGGGCGATGATACAAGCGGCTCGGCTCCTGCCAATACCACCGAACATGGTTGGTTTACGACGGCTCCGGCGGACAATTCCACAGGGGCTCCGTTGGGGGAGGAGTCGTGGGGCTTCATCCCCTATGAACTTCTTCCGCAGCTGGAGTTTTTGATTCGCGCTGATTACCAACATGCCTACTATGTCGATCTGCCTCTCAAGGTGGCCGATGTGCGGACATTCACACCGGACGCCGACCATCCGAACGGCTGGGGCACTATTCTGATCGGTGGATTCCGAATGGGCGGGAGTTGCGGAGCCTGTACGGCCGCGAACGGCGCCCCACCGATGACGGTTACAATCAGTGGGACGCCCTATAAATTTTACAGCTCCTACTTCGCGATGGATATCACCAATCCCGATGCTCCGAAACTGCTCTGGTCATTCAGCAGTCCCGACTTGGGATTGACCACCAGCGTGCCGGCCGTTGTCCGTGTGAATCCAGCGGGCGATGCCAAAGCCAACAACACGAACGCCAAATGGTACATGGTGGTGGGCTCTGGCCCGACCGGGTACGATGCCAGCGCCGTGCAAAGTGCAAAACTGTTTGTTCTCGACCTGGCGACCGGCCCTGGCAGCAGCAATAGTCTGGTGACATCGTTACCGGTGGGAACATTAAACTCTTACATCGGTGACATGACGGCCTTTGATAGGGACCTCGATTATCGTCACGACGTCATCTACTTCGGAGGAGTTATCAATGACGGTACGCCGCCATGGCGTGGGAAAATATATCGTTTGACCATGGGAGCAGGGGGCGTTACCGCTAAGTTTGGCACTGTGACCAGTCCCACGCTGTGGGGCATTTCTTCGGGAAGTAATCGCGTTCCCACCGAGATGTTGGACACGTTTCTGTCCGGGGCTGAGATGGGCCCGGTGGCGACTGCCCCATCCGTTACAGTGGATGATGCTGCGAATGTGTGGGTTTTTGCGGGTAGCGGCCGCTACTACAGCAAATCGGATAAGACCGATGTATCGACCCAATACTTTGTAGGGCTGAAAGACTCTGTGCTGAACGCGGGTTGCAATCAAACAATCAGCGCCGTGAATTGCATGGAAAACGATCTCGTCGATGTGTCGAGTGCCACAGTCTGTGTGGTGGGAGTCGGCGATTGTGGGCTAGCGAGCGGGACCACTCAGGTTTCAGGAGTTACCGGCGCAACGACATTTACCGGTCTGATCGGACTGGTGCAGAGCAAGGACGGCTGGGTGACTAAACTGGTCGAACCGGCCAACCCGCCGTCTCAACCTCTCCCCTACGGAATTGGTGAACGGGCAGTGAGCAGCCCGACGGTGTTTGGAGGGGTAGTATTTTTCCCGACATTTATCCCGGTGAACGACATTTGCGTCTCATCCGGGACGAGCCGACTCTGGGCGCTCTACTACAAAACCGGCAGTGCATATCAAGAGCCGATCATTGGGACTGCTGCATCGGGCGCGAACCAAACGGTGAATAAATTCGGTTCACTTGGAGAGGGCTTGGCCTTTGGCATTGTCGTGCATATGGGCTCCGGTCGGGATGGCGGCAGTCCGTTCGGGCTCTTGATCAATATGAGCCAAGGAAATTTCGGCGATTGTGCCACATGTGGACTTGGTGGAGGATCGCCAGGAGGACTTCCCGGATCGAGCATCGGGGCCAATGTCGCTATTGATCCACGAAGTCGGTATTTCTCATGGACGAACATGTGACGAAGAAATTAGGATGTGTACCAATGGGGAGGGTGGGCGGACTTCATTCCCTCGCCTTTCCTTTGGTGCTTCGTCTGGGGTTTGTGGCCCTCGCGGTTGTTGCTCTCTGGAGTTGTTCGTCTTCTCCTCAAGACGGGTCCGTTGCCGGAGGTGGTACGAAGAACAACCACCCCCCCACGGTTCGCCTTGTCACCATCGTTCCCTTCCCTCTCACTTTAGCTGGACCTATTACCGCACACGTTGCGGCTGATGATCCTGATAGAACCGAGCTCACCAAGCGATTTCAATGGATTGTGAACGGCGCTCCCGTACTAGGTGCAACGGATTTCGAACTGAAGCCGGAGCATCTAAAGCGAGGCGACCAGGTTGCGCTTGAGGTGATTGCGTCGGATGGCCAGGCGGACAGTGCTCCTTATCGCACCGAGTCGGTCACGGTGGTGAATACTCCGCCTCTCGTCGCACATGTGACGATCGAGTCAGATTTGCCTGTCAGGGGTAACCGGGTTCTTGCCAGGGTCGATGCCGACGATCCTGATCATGATGAGATTCACTACACGTACCGCTGGTGGCGTAACGACAAACAAGTGAGGGAAGGCGAGGACAGTGGCCTCGACATCACCGGTTTTGGTCGAAAGGACATTGTGGCAGTCGAAGTGATCGCTCGGGATCAGGAGGGGGCGGCCCTGCCTGTTCGCTCAACGCCGATCGTCCTGGGTAATTCACCGCCGCAGATTATTTCGAGTCCGGCGGCACTAACAAATAGAGAACGATACGAGTATTTCGTTCAAGGCAAGGATGTCGATGGAGATAGTGTCACCTATGGGCTGGAGACAGCGCCTCCTGGCATGACCATTGACAAGCTAACGGGGCAAGTGAGCTGGAATGTAACGACGGGCGTAGCCGGTACCCACCGCGTCAAGGTCGTGGCGGATGACGGTCAGGGCGGTGTGGCATGGCAGGAGTTTGAAGTCTCGATTCCTTCCACGGTTCAGTCCACGACTCCTCCGCGGTCTCAAGGGTAGCCTGGCCGAGAGCTTTTCTTATTTTTCAATCGCCCCCCTGTCGATCTTGTTCCTGACTTTCCCGTTTTGTTAGAATCTTACTATCGTCTTGGCGAAGGGAGTTTCCGACACCGGCGTGCGCAAGATCAAACTACGGGAAGGTACAAATACCGCAGCCCTCTTTGGCCACCACGATCGCCACCTCAAACTATTGGAGGAAGAGTTCGGGGTGCGCTTCTCGGCGCGGGGCGAAGAAGTGACGGTCGAGGGTACGTCCGATGCCGTGAAACAGGCGGAACGAGTACTCAATGAACTGGCCTCGCTGACAAACGAAGGGTACGATCTGAGGCCGGACGATGTGACCCATGCGCTGACTGCACTGCGACACAACCAGGACGCCTCACTCAAAGAGCTTCTGTTTAGTGCCTCTCCGATCGTCACCAAGAAGCGATTCATCGTCCCCAAAACTCCCACCCAGAAATGTTACCTCGACGCAATCGAAAAGCACGATATTGTGATCGGTATTGGTCCTGCGGGAACAGGCAAAACTTACTTGGCGATGGCCATGGCGGTGAGTGCACTGATGAAGAAGGACGTTAGCCGCATTATTCTTGCCCGTCCAGCTGTGGAAGCTGGAGAGAAACTCGGGTATCTCCCCGGAGACATGTATGCCAAGATCAATCCGTACCTCCGTCCGCTGTACGATGCCTTGTTCGATATGATGGATATGGAACGAGCCAACCGTCTGATCGAGCGAGGGGATATTGAGATTGCGCCGCTCGCATTCATGCGAGGACGCACGCTCAACGATTCATTCGTGATTTTGGACGAAGCTCAAAATGCGACCGCCGAACAAATGAAAATGTTCCTCACCCGCCTAGGCTTTCACTCGAAAGCCGTTGTGACGGGGGACATCACGCAGATCGATCTACCGTCCGATCGTGTTTCGGGACTCATTGAGGTGCGCGATATCCTGCAGGACATCGCCGGTATTGAATTTGTCTATTTCGATGAACGAGATGTCGTGCGGCATCGACTCGTTCAGGAAATCATTAAGGCTTATGACCGCCATACGGCCGGTCCCTCGAACTCTGCCTTGCCAAAAAAGAGCGTGGCACAGGCGAAGGGCCATCATCCGGATTCCAAGACTGCTCGCCCCACCTTTCCCTCGACAGATTTGAAGGGCCAGCCGCATTAATGCCGGTGGTGATCGGCATGCGGCTAACGAGGTGGCAGATTCGCCTCGGTGCCCTTAAAAAATTAACCGACCATATCCTTCAATCAGTGGGTGAAGCTAAGGCGCTTCTCAGCCTCGAAGTCGTGGGCGATGATCGAATGCGCCGTTTAAATCGTACATTTCGTCATCGAGACAAAACGACGGATGTGCTGGCTTTTGCCCTTCGGGAGGCGCCCGGGCCTCGCTCTCCTCTTCTCGGGGATGTAGTCATTTCATTACCTCAAGCCATCCGCCAAGCACGTCACCATCAGCAGGGCATCGATCATGAACTGGTGGTGCTTTTAATTCATGGCATATTGCATCTATGCGGGTACGATCATGAACGAGGCGAGAGCGAGGCGCAACGAATGCTCAGGCGGGAACGGGGGGTGCTTCTGCGCATCGGTCCTATCCCACCGCTATTGGTGTCACGTGATTCGGGTCGGGTATGATACGACCTGATCTCAGCGTCGGGCGACTTGCTCCTCAGAAAAAAAAGAGGTGATTGGTGGGGTGGCTTCAGAAACTGAGTTCTGGGCTTTCAAAAACGCGCGATGCGGTGACGGAACAACTAGACCGGCTCCTTGGGAGAGCAGCTGATCCGGCCCTCCTCGACGAGTTGGAGGTAGCTTTAATCGGTGCGGACCTTGGCCTGCCTGTTGTGGAACGCGTCATGGAGCATTTGCATGCGCAGATGCGGGGAGGGAACTTCTCGTCTGCAGAGAAAGTGCGAGACCTTCTGCGGCAATCCGTGCTGGATATTCTACTTCCGGCACAATCTGCTTCGATGGAACAACTGGTGGCGCAAGGCCCTCGCCCGTTTGTAATTTTGGCCGTTGGGGTGAATGGCGTCGGCAAGACCACGACGGTCGCGAAACTCACACAGCGTTTTTGTCAACAGGGGAAAACCCCCTTGCTCGTGGCCGGCGATACCTTTCGGGCCGCGGCGATTGATCAATTGCAGGTGTGGGCGGACCGCATCCAGGTGGAAGTGATCCGCCATCGACCGGGTGCCGATCCGGCCGCAGTGGCCTATGACGGAATGACAGCTGCGAAAGCGCGCGGGTCCGATGTGGTCCTCATCGATACCGCGGGGCGACTGCATACCAAAACCAACCTCATGGATGAGTTGCGGAAGATCAAACGCGTTGTCGCGCAAGAGTGTCAGGGCGCGCCTCATGAAGTGCTCTTGGTGCTGGATGCCACGGTCGGGCAGAATGCCATCGCCCAAGCGAGGCAATTCCACGAGGCGGTAGGCGTGACCGGTATCGCTCTGACCAAATTGGATGGCACGGCGCGGGGAGGCATCGTCGTGGCCATTGCCGATACATTGAAGATTCCAGTCCGTCTGATCGGCGTCGGGGAATCTGTGGATGATCTGCAAGACTTCAATGCCCAAGCGTTTGTCGAGGCGTTATTTTAATTTCGCATTAGCGATAATGGTCCTTGGTTCATGGCCGATGCTTTCGTGCAATTTCTTCTCCTCTCTTCAGGCCCATGCTAGGCTTTGCGTATGTGCTACGAGACAGAAGCTCTGGCGTTTGTTGCGAGAACAGGTAGGAAGAAAGGATGAGCACATTACTGGTCATCGACGACGATCGACTGCACTGTGACCTGTTGCAGGTGGCCTTGGCCCGTCAAGGCTATCAGGTCACCACGGCCACCAGCGGGCAAGCGGGGGTGGCGTCGTTTCGGCAACTTCGTCCTGTGGTCACGCTCATCGATTTACGCATGCCGGAAATGGATGGATTGGCCGTGCTCAAAGAAATTCGAACGCACGACCCCTGTGCCGGTGTCATCATTCTTGGGGGTGGAGCGACTGAGGAGCAGGAAAATCAGGCTCGCGAGTTACGTGTGACGGATTTTCTACGGAAGGGGCTGTCACTGGATGTGCTCATTGGCGCTGTGCATCGGGTCGCGCAGCAGAGTAGGCGGCAGGCTTCATCTATGCAATCCAGATCTGTCGAGGAGGCGCACCAGGTTCCCGACGAACAGATCCTTGTCGTCGATGACGACGTCATGGCGCGCGATCTACTGGTGCGTTTTCTCAGCCTTCGCGGGTATCGCGTCCGTTCGGCGAAAGATGGTCGTGAGGCCCTTCGTTTGATCTCAGAATCGACTCCCGACCTTCTCATTCTGGATCTCGTTATGCCGGAAATGAATGGCGTGGACGTGTTGCGGACGCTGGCGCAACAGGACTATGCCGGCAGGACGATCATTTTGAGCGGCCATCAAAACGACGCATTGCTGGCCGAGGCCTGGGCATTGGGCCCGCAGGAAGTGTTAGACAAGCCCATCGATTTGGAGCGGGCCTTGATGGCTATCCAGCTTGTGATGGTCTGTCGGGAGTGTTAATCTTCACCGTCCATCTCGGAGTGTCGGTGAAGGGTGAATTGTTTGCATCGCCTCATCCGGTTCAGTCTGCTTGCGGCCATTCTCCTTCCTGCTCCTGCGGTTGCTGAGTCCGTTTCACACCACCCGACGATTGAACACCACCAGCTTGTACTGGAGCTGCTTCCAGATTCCCACCAATTACTTGCGACAGATCAGCTGACCATTGCTGGAGGGTCTCAGGGTGAGGAGCTGGCATTTTCGCTTGCGCCCACTCTTCGTCTCGACCTGGTCGAGGATGTAACTTCCTGCCAGGAATCCTGCAAATCCAGTACCTCTCTTGCCTTCTCTCGAAGCGAGTCATCCGGTCAGACAGAGCTCCAACGCATTATCCTGAAACAGCCCCCCGCCGACCCGACGAACGGATCGGTACGATTGAAGTTTTCCTATCATGGAGTGGTCGACGATCCCCCCCGTGATCCACGTCATCTTCGCTTCGTCACTCCCAGTGAGACTTCCGGCCACATTGGACCGGAGGGGGTCTACCTCAGCAGCGAGAGCCAGTGGTACCCGGACCTCGAAGAGTCACTGGCCACCTATGATGTGATGATCACCGTACCGGACGGGTGGGTCGCCGTGACACAGGGAACTCCACAGGCTGATCCCGCACGATGGGTGGTCTCCTCCAAGACCGAGGCGCTGACGGTCGTCGCCAACCGCTTTGTCGCGAAGACTCGCGCCTGGCAGGCCAAGTCCGGTCAGGCGATTCTGTTGGCCACCTACCTGTTTCCCGAAGAGGCCGCGCTCGCCGATGAGTACCTCGACGCCTCGGCCCGATACCTCGATGCCTATATTCCGCTCCTCGGTCCCTATCCGTTTTCACAATTTGCCGTCGTGGAGAATTTTTTCTCGAGTGGATTGGGAATGCCGTCATTTACGCTGCTGGGGAGCGGAGCCATCAAGCGCCACTACACCCAGCCCTACGCGCTGGGACACGAAATCGTGCATTCCTGGATCGGCAATGGCGTGTTTAATCGGGTGAGCCGCGGCAATTGGGTCGAGGGCTTAACGACGTATCTTTCGAACTACTATTATCACGAACTCACCGGCGACGAGGCGCAGGCCCGCGAACAACGGCGTCTGATGCTGATGGGCTACTCCGTCTATGTTCGCCCGGGCGACGATTACCCGCTCGAAAACTTTGCGCAGAAGAGCGACGAAAAAGACAATGCTATCGGCTATCAAAAATCCGCCATGGTGTTTCATCTGCTTAGACAGGAAGTAGGCGACGCCGTGTTTTGGCGGGCGCTGAAACAAATTCCGGAACAGTACCTTGGCGCAGTGATCGAGTGGAAAGATCTGGAACGAACCTTTCAGAAAGCCGCCGGCCGGGACTTGCGGTGGTTTTTTGCCCAGTGGATCGAGCGGGCCGGCGCGCCGGAGCTTGCGTTGTCTCAATTGCGCGTGCAACCGGCTCACGGGAACTCAGAGCAAGCGAGAATGGTAGAGGCGGCAGTGCATATAGTTCAGCGAGAAGCCCCGTATCGAGTCCCCGTCGAGTTAGAGTTCATGTTCGCAGGGGGCCGTTCTCAGCGTGTCCGCATCCAAGTGATCGACGCACAAGAAGAGGTGATCGTGCCGCTTTCGGAGCGCCCGCTGGCCGTCCGGCTGGACCCTGGCTATCATCTCTTTCGTCGGGTGGCGCGTCGCGCCATGGCCCCCATGTTGAATCTCTATGTGACGGATTTTGTGCGAACGGTTGTTGTGTCTCATGCTGCCTCATCTGATCAGAGCGGTCCGTTCGGTGCGATCGTTCAACGCATTGCCGTTCAGGAAGCGGCGATACCTGCGGCGCAGCGCACGACGATACTTCAGTCGGAGGCGGGGGACGCACACTTGCCTGAGGGATCGTTGCTGATGCTAGGTAGTTCTCGCGATAACTCGATTGCGTCAAGTGCCGTGCGATACTGTGGCGATAAGGTTCGTCTCACCGAGAACGGATTTTCAGTGCAGGGGCGGACGTACGAAGGGCCGACCATGGCGCTGTTGGTGTCCTGCAGGCGTGAAGACCATCCAGACAGCATGATCACCTGGCTCTATGGGGTGACGCCACAGGCGCTGGGTCGCGTCAGTCGACTCTTGTTTTTTTATGGATGGCAGAGTTATGTGGTGTTTCGCGATGGAACCGTGACAGCACGCGGAGACTGGGAGGATACGATGAGTGCAGAGGTGCAAATTGAAACAGAGTAATCGATTGATCATGGGGATGTTAGGGCTTGTACTGTGCGCTATCCTGACGATCCCCGCGGGAGCAGCCGCGCCGAAGCAGGTTCAAGTTCCCGTGAAACCGACCGCATCGGCCGAGCGGCATCTCATGAATGTCCGGCAACTTACGTTCGGTCGACAGAATGCCGAGGCCTATTTTTCATTCAGTGGGAACAAGTTGATCTTTCAGTCCACGAACAATTGGATGAAAGATACGTATGCCGCCGCCATGAAACCGGGTGACCAACCGCTCGGTTGCTATCAAATGTACGTCATGGATCTGGGGAGCGACACGATTCGCATGGTCAGCACCGGAGTGGGGACCACGACCTGCGGCTACTTCTTTCCTGGCGATCGCCGGGTGTTGTACTCATCTACTCATCTGAGATCGCCCAATTGCCCTCCGAAGCCAAAACGGGATGGTGCCTATCGTTGGGCGCTGGACGACTATGATCTCTTTTCAGTTCGGATCGATGGGCAAGATCCGCAGCGACTGACGAACACTCCCGGGTACGATGCCGAGGCGACGGTGTCTCCCAACGGTAAGACGATCGTATGGACCTCCATGCGTGACGGCGATCTGGATATCTACGCGATGGATCTGGATGGCACTCGTCCTCGGCGGCTTACTCAGGAAGTCGGGTACGACGGCGGGGCCTTCTTTTCGCCCGACAGCAAACGCGTCGTGTATCGAGCGCAACATCCGAGTAATCAAGAAGAGCTCGACCAGTACACAGCTCTCCTGGGTCAAAACCTGGTGGAGCCGGGTCGGCTTGAGCTCTTCATCATGAACGCCGACGGGTCTGCTAAACAGCAAGTGACGCACAACGGCGCCTCCAATTTTTCTCCCTATTTCCATCCGGATGGCCATCGCCTGATCTTCTCGTCCAATGTGGAGACTCGACACGAGTTGGGGCGGCCGGCGTTTCATCTCTACCTTGTCAACGAGGACGGGTCCGGCCTTGAACGGTTGACGTTCGACGGGCAATTCAATAGTTTTCCCATGTTCTCCCCCGACGGAAAGCGTCTCGTCTGGGTGTCCGATCGGGGGACGAAAGAGCGGGGAGAATTCAATGTTTTTATCGCCGATTGGGTTCCATGATCCAACCGGGTGACGGACGGGCTGCGACACGAGTCGCGCAGCCCGAGCCACCACCGGTCCGTCCGCCGGTACCGGCAGTGGTCCTTTCCGCGCTCGCATTGATCGGATCCCTGGCCGCGCTTTTTCAGGTCGATATTCCCCTCCTGTGGTTTCTGCGGTCGCACGATCTGTCAGCCCTTCAAGCGTTTGGCGATGCGGGTGAAAAGCTCGGCAACGGCGGTACGCTTATCACAGTCAGCCTGTTGGTGTTGGGAACGGGGCTGTACCTGAAGCGTGGCTCGCTCACTCGCATGGGCCGCGACAGTCTGCTCGCGCATGGCGTGGTGGCGCTTCTCGTCAACGGGCTCAAGCACGTCATTGGTCGTCCGAGGCCACGCCTCACACATTCCGGCGAGTGGCACTTGTGGCCGTCGTTGGACTCAGGGCTGGACTCGTTTCCCTCCGGACATACCTCGGCGAGCATGGCCGTGGTGACCGTGTTGGGCCGAGCGTTGCCCCGTTTGCGATGGGTGCCGTTTGCCATGATCGCGTGGGTGGGAGCCAGTCGAATATGGCGAGGCTCCCACTTCCCCAGTGACGTTGTGGCTGGGATGGTGACAGGATTCGTAGTGGGATCGATCTTCAATAGGCCGCTGAGGTGGTGGGGACGATCATGGGCCCAGGCATGTGTGCGGATTGCGCCGATGACGGTGCTCATCACAGGGTTGTTCTGGGTGCTGACTCATCGGATTGCCGATTCGCTGACGGATGGAATCCTGCTCGCGTCTGGAACGGCACTCGTGGCGGGGGGACTGGTGTTACGGCTGACACAGCACCGGCACTCGTCGATAGGGCCCGACTTGCCCAGAGGCGAAGTCTCAGAAAGCCTCCTGGGGTTGGGGTTGGGTCTCGTGACGAATGCGCCGGTCGTCATCGGATTGGCGGGCCTCATCTGTCTCGCGCGGTGGAGCGGTGTGTCTGTGCACGCAATGCAGTCGCCGGCCACTCCGCCTTCATGGCTTAATGGCAGTCTTTATGTGGTGGGAGCCATCGCCGCTGTGGCAGCAATCCAGGCACTGAAAGGGCTCGTGCCGCTGCAGTGAGAAGCGAATCAATGCCCTGGAATGCGGGCTGGAGGCCGCTCCGCCTGTTCTGGGACATGGATCAGCGATTGATTAGCCAGCAGGAGGTACCCGTGCCGCTCGAGCAAGACCGGATAGTCTATCGTTTCCACCGGGAGTCTGTTTCTCATCGCCGTCGGTAATAGGATCATCGTGCGTCCCGGCTGGGTCAGGTACGGCTTGATGTTCGCCTCTTCATTCTTAGGAATGATGATGGATTTTCGTTTGGCATAAAACACCAGTGAGGGACGGGGTTGACCATAGAGGATCAACCGATCGTTGGGACCAAGATTGATCCCGGCGACATCCGCCAACCGCTGCGGTGGTTCTATGACAAAGTGATTCACCAATGGAAAGATCAATTGTATGGTCGCGAGTGCCACGAGAGCCAGCGATCCTCCCGCGGCCCAGAAGGCGGCCGGTCGTCTCGTCTCGCTGAAGCCAAAGTATGCCACGAGACCCATCCCGACCAGAAAAATCGAGGCAATGGTATAGGGTCCAGGACCAAGCGGGACCTGGCCCGCCAGAGGAAACTCATTAATCAATTTTCCGGCGAACCGTGCATATAGGGGCGGCAGCGAGGCGAACATCAGGGCCAGGATAAACCCCGCAGCCGTCATGGTGTGAATGGCGGCACGCATACTTGAAACGCCCTGGTCGGAAACACAGCGATGCCAGTATGAGGCGGTCAAAATCGCCGCAGCGGGAAACAACGGGGCGATGTAATGCGGCAAACGTGTGGAAGAGAGGCTAAAAAAGACTAGTCCTGCAAAAGTCCAGATGGCGGCAAACCATTCAAGCGCATGGGAGGAAGGCTGGTCACTGAGAACTGAGGACGGGGCGGGCGGGAGCGCACCCGTCTTTCTGGAGTCCCGCCAGCTTTGATAGGCCTGGTACCAGGCGAAGGGCAGCAAGCCGCTCCAGGGGAAAAACCCGAGCAGAAAAACGGGGAAATAAAACAGCAGAGTGCCGCCGTGGCCCTCCATGGCGCCGAAGAATCGACCCACCGTGTCGCCCTGCGCGGAGGTCGTATAGCGCTGTCCGTGAATGCTCAGCATCGTCAGGTACCAAGGCAGGGCTAGGATCAGGAAGACGAGCAGGCCTGGAAGAGGAAACCCGTGGCGCCAATAGAGCGACCATGACTTGGTCAGCCAGAGGTAGAGCCCCACAGCCAGTAAGGGAATTAAGAATCCGATCGGACCTTTCGTCAGGGTGCCCAGTGCCAGGCCGATGTAAAACAGCCACATGTAGTGGTGTTCACGCCCCGTGCCATACAATCCCAACCAGAATCCGTAGAGCGACAAGGTCGTAAAAAAAATCAAGACACTGTCGGTCAGCGCCAAGCGTCCGAGGCCGATGATTTCGAGGTTCAACAATAACATCACCGCGCCGAAGAGCCCAATCACCGGTCCGCGACAGCGCGTCAGAAACAGATATTGGAGGAGAATCAGGCCCAGGCCGAAAAGGGCTGACGGAAACCGCGCCGCAAATTCATTCACCCCGAACGCATGGTACGAGAGGCTCATCAACCAATAAACAAACACCGGCTTCGCGAAGCGCGGCTCAAAGTTGAATGTCGGGCTGATGTAATCGCCCGTTTCATACATCTCGCGGCCGGCCTCGGCGTTCCGTCCTTCGTCACGATCAGTCAGGCCGGTTGAGCCGAGTCCGACGAAGAACAACACAGCGGCCATCGCCAGCAGCAGGATCAGCGTCAGCGGTTGGATCGACCTCTCGACGTGCGCCGGCGCCTGCGAGGAGGAGGGCTGTCCATTCAATTGGGGTTCCATTTAGGATTTAGTGGCCGTAGAGGTCTTGGGCGAGTCGGCCGGGTTGGACCGGTAGATCAGCATGAGGTTGCGGAGGTAGACCACGCTTCCGATACTCTGTCCCGCGATGAAGACGGGATCTTGCCGATAGATCGCATAGGCGAGAGTAATCAATCCGCCCAACAGACTCATATACCAGAAGGCGGTGGGGATGCGACTTTCAGCATGACGTTCTGAGGCAATCCATTGGACGACCCAGCGCATGAAAAAGACGCCCTGACCGAGGAATCCGATGATCAACCAGACGGTGTCGAGGGTCATAGGCGTGTGGATGCCGGCCGCGATGAGGATGAGGTTGGGAGGGCTGAACGATAGTGGTAGCGCAGGCATCGATGCTGCATCCATCGCACGGCGGCCAAGTCGTAGAGGCCTTTGAACAGCCGATTGCCCACGCCGTATTTGGAGGTCCCGTGGGCGCGAGGGTAGTGGCGCACCGGCACTTCCGCGACGGTGAATCCATGCATCAGAGCGAGGGCGGGAAAGAACCGGTGCATGCCCTCGAAGAGTTGCAATTTATCCACGACCGAGCGGCGAAACAGTTTCAGAGAGCAGCCGGTATCGTGTACCCGATCTCCGGTGACGGCGCTACGGACGGCATTGGCAATACGAGAAGAAATCTTGCGTGTCAGGTTGTCATGACGGTCTTTGCGCCAGCCGCACACCAGGTCGAAGGTCCGGATGAGCGGGAGCAGTGTGGCGATATCCGCCGGGTCGTTTTGCAGATCGCCGTCGATCGTCATCACCAGCTCTCCGGTCGATTGTTTGAATCCGGCATCGAAGGCCGCCGACTGTCCATAATTGCGGTCGAAGTGAAACACGTGAACCGCACCGTGTTGAGCGGCCAGGCCATCGAGCACTTCCGAACTGCCGTCGGTGCTGCCGTCGTCGATGAACAGGAGCTCGAATGGGGCCGATCGTGATTCCTCCCGGCTTTCCAGGACCTTCACGAGTTGCTCAGTCAGGGGAACCAGATTGTCGCGTTCATCCTTAATAGGGATGACCACGGAAGCCCATGGGTGGGTCACGACAGTCATGAAGCGGGATCAGTTCCTTCACGCGGGGGTTCGTCGGTGTGCACGGGGCACATTCTACAAAAGGAATTAATAGATGGTCAAACCTGCGGTTATGAATGTACCCGTTCTCTGTCTCGCGCATCAACACCAGTTTCCCACAACTGGCCCCTTCCGCCGAATCGTCCTACCACTCTAATCCATACCGATCTTGAAAAATCGTCCAGGCTGCGAGACCGAGCAAGACAAATCCTGCCAGATGTTTCGGCTTGAGGCCTTCCCCCAAATAGACTTCGGCAGAGACGATAAACACCGACAGGGTGATGATTTCCTGCAAGGTCTTCAACTGGTAGGCCGAGAAGGCTTGGTATCCGATCCGGTTGGCCGGCACCTGAAGGCAATATTCAAAAAATGCGATGCCCCAACTCGCCATCACCGCCAGCCACAAGGGATGGCTTGTGAAACGAAGATGACCGTACCAGGCCAGCGTCATGAAGAGATTGGAAAGAATGAGCAGGGCAACGGTGGCAACCAACGTCGATGACATAGGGTCTCCTCTTATCAGGTGCCAGGTGAACGGATGCAACTACTGTTCAGGCCGTGAGATATATTGCAGGAGATAGTTGAGCCGTCGGCTGAATGTCGCGTTCCCTGGTCTCGGGCATAGACCAGTAAAAGATAGTTAGAGCACAGGCTGCAATTCCGGCGAGCATGAGAAACCCCGCATTATAGCCCCAGGCATTGACGACATAACCAGCGACGACATTGCTGAGGGCCGCGCCGATGCTTTGCGCCGTCGCGATGGCGCCGAGGGTGAGATTATATCGCCCGGTTCCTTTTGTCAGATCCGCGACCACCGTGACCCAGAGAACTCCGAAAATTCCGGCTCCGATGCCATCCAGCAGTTGGACGGCGACGATAAAGAACGGGTCGTCGCAGAGCGTATACAGGAAGCCGCGAATCGGAAGAACCCCAAAGCCAATCAGAAAAATGGGCTTGCGTCCCCAGCGGTCTGCCTGCGCTCCCGCGAAGACGGCCACGGGGATCATGACCAGTTGCGCGGCAATAATGCAGGCCGACATGTAGAGAGAGGCTCCGGTGGCCTTGCCCTGCCAGAGCAAGTGTCCTGCGAGCGGAAGCATGGCGGCGTTGGCGAAATGAAAGAGCGTCACGCTGAGTGCGAAGATCAGAATCTCCCGATGCGCGAGCAATGCCTGATCCCTGAGACGGCGTTATTCGGCTGAGCGTTGCGGGGTAGGGCTGCACGCGCCACATCATGATCGATGTCGTCTTCGTTGATGACCAGCGCAGACAGAATGCTGGCCCCCGCGATCGCGGCCACCAAATAGAAAATCCATTCTGTGCGGAGGACGTATCCTGCCAATCCGGCGAGGGCGGCCGCGCCGACATTCCCGGCATGGTTGAAGGCCTCGTTTTGGCCTATCCGGGCGGCGAATTTCTTCGGCCCCACGATCCCGAGCGTGATGGCGGCGACGGCGGGAGGGAAGATGGCGGCCGCGATTCCATTGAGAGCCTGGGCCGTCATGATGAAGGCAAATGTCGGCAATAGCGCGATGGCGGCGCAACTCACACCGACCAGCAAGGCGGCCATGACGATCAGCAATCGTTTCTGCTTGAGCGCATCGATCAGCGCCCCACAGGGAGTCTGTGCCACGACGGTCGCGATACCCATCGCGGACATGGCGATGCCGATACTCGCGGGATCCCAATGCTGTGTGGCCAATAAATAAATAGCTAGGTAGGGTCCGACCCCATCCCGCACATCGGCGAGAAAAATATTGAGGTAATCAAGTGCCCGCACTCTGCGGGCACTTGGTGTGCGGGGTGTCGCATCTATTACCGTGTCCAAACGGTCTGGCCTTCCTCTGTAATAGAATCGCCTTCCACCACCGTTCCAAAGGTGTTTTTTGCCCGAATCCTGCGATGGTGATTGGGCCCGTGGTGCGTCCCAGGGCCGGGATAATGAGCGCTCCGTGATGGGGTTTGAACGTGATCTGCGCACCTTCCCTCAAGATTAGTCTATCGACATCTCCATGCGGATTCACTAAGAAACGGGCGACGGTTCCACAGACGGTGAGCGCCGTGCTGATCAGGCCGCGGAGGTGGGGCGGCAGTGGAAGAGTGGTCGACGGTTCATCGACCAGCGGCTGGCTGATTTTGGTGAAGGTGATGGAGAGCGCTTTCATCGCACGCCCTTGCGACGTGTTCGGTCCAATGAATCCGACCGCCGTGATGACGTCACCGGCCGTGACGCTCGTGGCCAATGATTGCTTAGAGGGAATCGATTCGCTCCGATCAGGCCTATGTGTCGGCAGAGACGCTAGGCGCCTGTTTGATTGCAAGAGATCTAGAGTACAGAAGACCGGAGAGCTGGACGGAGGCCTATGCTTCGAGCGTCAGCGTTATTCAATGACGATTCGTCGATCGACATGGTCGGTAAAAGTGGGATCGTTCGATAGGAAAATGACCGACCAGGGTTCGTCTTTTGCGCACAGCCG
>JACCYV010000133.1 GCA_013696305.1 Nitrospira sp. | reverse complement strand
CAGACTCCCGCCGTGTGTCAACTGGAAGACATGGGATGTTTCGCGCTCGATTAATCCAGATGCCGTTCTTCAACGGCCGGACACGGCCCACGATGTCAATCCCTCAGGGAATGCCGGCGTCACTGTTTCTTTCACGAACGTATTCCATCTTCGGCTGTCACCACTCCGCCGAGCTTTGCCGTACCGAAATAGAGGTATTCCATTATTGCGGGATGCTCGCTCGACAAACAGTTGAGTGAATAAATCCACAACCTCCGCCGAAGGAAATATAATCAATCTGGAAGGATTGCCTCAATAACGTGATCGAAGAGACGGCGGCGGTAAGGGGGCCGGAGGATCTTATAAAAATTCATGAGAGTGGCGCTTCCAGCGCATCCGGCCCTTACTTCTTGGGCTTGCTCGATTTCTGAGTAGGTGCTTTGGCCAGGCCTTTTTCCGCACCGGTTCCCGTCAGTTTCTTGAATGTGCCGCCGATCGCCGGTCCGATTTTCGGTATTTCTTCCTCGATGTTTTTCACTGCGCTCTTGATTCCTCGTCCTATATTTTCTGAGGTTAGACCCTGGTTTGATTTGGCCTTGGTCGGAGGCGGCGATTCCGATGCTGCGCCGGAAATAAGCGCTAATGCGGCCAGTAGAAATGTGAGGAATAGGAGACAGACCACTATTCGCATCCAGGACCTCGCGTTTCGTAATAGTATAAGAGATTGTGGCGTTCGGTAAATACTATCCTTGATGAGATGCACTAAACGGACCCGGAACCAGTATACCTGTTGACCAGTCGTGCTTGCATGCGGTACAGTGTCCACTAGTGCAGCATTGTATCGGTCCACCGGTGCTGTATCTCTTCTACGTGGGCCGCGCGATCGCATCGCGACCAGGTCCAGTCCGGAGCTGACTCCCTTTCGGATTCACCCTCCCCTCGGTTCTCTGATCCCGTCTTAATGCGATCCCAACGAAAGGATAGCTCCGTGCAGACAACTGCTTTTACTAGTTTTGACACCCTTGGTGTGTCTCTTCCCCTCTTGCGAAATCTGACCAAAGCGGGTTTTGCCGAACCGACCGCCATTCAAGCTCAAGCGATTCCACATGCTCTCGCGGGCCGTGATGTATTGGGATGCGCTCAGACTGGTACCGGAAAGACCGCGGCCTTTGTGATTCCGATGTTAGAACGGTTGAGTGGGACGCCGAAAGGCCAACCCCGCGCGCTCATTCTGGCGCCGACCCGGGAGCTGGCGATTCAAATTCAAGGGACGATCGATACGTTAGGCCGAGACCTGCAGCTATACGCGACCACGGTCGTGGGTGGGGCAGATATGCAAGCCCAAGTCAGAGGCTTGCGGCAACGTCCGGACATTATCGTTGCGACTCCAGGCCGGTTACTCGATCACATGTGGAACGGCACGATCAGTTTACTCGCGATGACGATACTGGTCCTGGATGAGGCCGATCGAATGTTGGACATGGGGTTTTCTCAACAGATCAACCAGATTCTCGATGCCATGCCGGAAGAGCGTCAGACTTTACTCTTTTCCGCTACCATGCCGACTGATCTCGTCCGTTTGGCCCAGGCCAGCGTAAAGGATCCGGTGCGTGTCATGGTCACCAAGTCTGCGACGACTGCTGACGGTATCTCTCAAGCCGTACATCATACCACGCACGACCGCAAGAACGCCCTCTTGATGTCACTACTTCAGTCCGAGTCCGATACGGTGCTTGTCTTTGCGAGGACGAAGCATCGAGCGGATCGACTGGGAAATTTGCTGGACACGGCCGGTCATCGCGTCGCGGTACTTCACGGTGGTCGTACGCTGCCGCAACGCCGCGCCGCCTTGGAAGGGTTCCGACGTGGGACGTTTCGGATATTGGTGGCGACCGACATCGCCGCGCGGGGGATTGATGTGGCGAATATCGCCCATGTGATCAATTATGATGTGCCCAATTGTCCGGAGGATTACGTTCATCGTATTGGGCGGACCGCTCGAATGAGAGCGACCGGCCGCGCGACGACCTTTGTCACCGCCGAAGACCATGAGCAATTGCGTGCGATCGAGCGTTTGTTGGGCCAGGCAGTCCCACATGCGGATGGCAGTTGGGTTCCAGCTGGCACCGCGAAACGCAGTGAGGGGCACGCGCCTCGCAGTGAACCAGAGCGCCGACGCCGGCGGGGCGGATCAGCCCAGGAGTGGAGTCAGACTACTGATGGGGGCCTACGAGAGCCGAACGGAGAAATCAAACACGGAAGTGATCTTGGACCGGTGTTTTAAATCATACGATTAGACGCGGCAAGGGAGGAATGATGGTAAGTGACCAGAAACAGGACGCGCCCAGGGCTGTGATTCAGTGGCTCAGAATTCCTGACGGGACGATGGTTCAACATCGCCTGGATGGACAAAAGGGTCATATCGACGGCTTAACCGAAATTGTCACAGGCCCGAGTAGAAACCCCGACGGGCGGACACAGTACCGAATTAACGTCGGTAAGGGTGACCGGGTGCTCATTGCGGAAGAAGATCTCTTGATTCTAACGGATGCAGAAGGACTGGTGCGGATGGCGAAGGAAAAGGGAGAATATCGCTCTCTAGTCAATAAGCAACTGCGTGGTGTTTTTGGAGAAGACCGCTTTGTAAAGGCGTCCTAAAAGTCGGCTCAAAGAGGCAAGGGTCGCCCAGGAGCTCCTGTTAGTACAGGGGTTCCTGGGGTCCCCATTGTAACCCTTCCAGATCGGGATCATCTCCCTCAGATGTTGTGGACCGCACTGGCTTCTCGGCCTTGCGTTGTACACGACGGGCTTCCTTCTCCCGTTGCTTAACCTGTTTGGCTTTTTCTCGATCGCGTTTCGCGATGGTGGTCTTGCCTGCTCGTGCGATGGTTCCCTCCTTCTATTCGTCTTCCCTTGACGGTCATCGAATAGGCCTGCCTTGTTATGTGCTGGATGGGCGTCGGGCGGTACGGGTCGCGCTGGTGCGCACGTGGGTACGCGCAGGACGCACCTGAGTTTGTTCAGAGCGGGCGCGGGTCTCTGCACCAAACCCCGAACTGGCTAAGGCCGTGACCTCGCGTCGGATCTGATCCATCGGCGTTTCTTGTGATTCCAAAGAAGGGTCGACGAGTCCGAGTTGTGTCCAGCGGATTCTCAGTTTCGGGACGGTTCGCTTTTTTTTGTGTGCAGGTTTGTTGCCCCGCCAGACGGACGTAATTTTCATCGTGCACTCCTTTCGGCGAACAACAGGATGGCGATGTCCAGGCCATCAAACTGGATGCAGTGGGGCCTAACAGAAGCCTGCCCCATGCGTTGCCCATTCCCTTGTGTAGTGAGGAAGAAATGGGCCGTAGGAGGAACGTAATTAGGGGACGATCGCGCAGCAATATGACAGAAACGCGAAGCGTAGGTTTTTGCTC
>JACCYV010000132.1 GCA_013696305.1 Nitrospira sp. | reverse complement strand
TTCATGACAGTGTGAGTCAGTCGAAGTCGATCGAGTTCACGTCTGGCGAGGAGTGCTGCCCTTCTTCCATTGCGGAATCTACGTCATCTCCAAGATCTTCACCCATTTCCTGTCCCATTTTTTTCATAAACCTGGACATGCTCTGGGGGTCATTTTCATCGAGTCCGCTCAGATGGCTCGGATCGGCCAGGGACTCGAGTCGCGCCTCTTCCGACTTGGGGGCGGCAAACCGTGACATGAGTCGTTCCATATCGGGACTATGACAGTGGCCGCAGGATTGTGGCGGAGGGGCGCTGATGCTCATGACCAAGCGACTCGTCCGCTTTCCACATTGCCGGCACCGATATTCGTAGATCGGCATAGCTAGGTTCTCATTATTCTTGCTGGTCAAAGGCCGATGGCGGCAGTGATGAGTCCGGTATCATGCCGGCGTCCCCTGAACGGGCGAGTGCAAGGACCGCCACCTCATGGGCGCCGGATTCGAGCAGGGTTCTAGCACATTCGTTGACCGTTGTGCCTGTGGTGAACACGTCGTCGATGAGCAGAATGCGCTTGCCGATGACCTCCTGGGGAGCCCGGAGGGCGAATGCCTTACGAAGGTTCTGAAGGCGAGCCGAACGCGGGAGGGTGATCTGCGGATCCGTATCGAGGACACGAACGAGGTTCCGATAGGATACAGGCCGGTGCAAGACAGGACCGATACGATCGGCGAGAAGCAGAGACTGATTGAACTCTCTGCGGCGGAGGCGATTGGGATGGAGAGGGACCGGTATCAGGATGTCTGTCTCCAGGTCGTGGGGGATGGTCCGGGCAAGCAGCGATCCCAACGAATCGGCCAATCCCACCTTCCCCTGATACTTGAACAGGGCGATGGCGTCCTGCAGCGGAGGACAATAGGCATAGCCGGCCCAGACCTGGGTATAGTGCGGCTCCCGGGTGCGGCAGTCATGACATTCGTGAGTCGGGCTATAGGTAATGGAGGAGGCGGATGCAAAGGGACGGTGACATCGTGGGCAGGACGGTCCATGCAGCGGTTGAATGTGCTCCCAGCAGGTTCGACAGAAAAACGGGATAGGATCATCCGTGAGAGGCCGGCAGCAGGAAGTGCAATCTGACGGCAGCAGGAGCCGTGAGGCCTGCCTGAGGAACCCTGCAATAACTGATGATACCTCCCAACCTATGTGTCCGCGCGAATATGGTTACGATTTGTACGGACATCTCTTTCGCCTGTCAAGGTTGTAGGGCGTAAACGGGGTATGGTATAGGACCATCCGGGCTGGATTGAGGTCAACATCACGCGGGCTCGGCTGGTCGAGGTTGCACCAACCTGTCAGAGGCTTTCCCTTCACTTCAAATCCATCGGATCCTATGCAAGACTCTGCCCGAACATTGGTGAGGGTTCAGAATCTCACGAAGGAATATAGCCGCGGCCAGATCGCTGTGTGCGCGCTGCAGGCTGTCACTCTTGATGTGCAGCCTGGGGATTTTTGCGCCTTCGTGGGGCCCAGCGGCTGCGGAAAGAGCACCCTGCTCAATCTCGTCGGGGGTTTGGACCGTCCTACGTCGGGCAGCATCATGATTGAAAATCGAACTGTCACCTATGCGAGCGCCATGGAGTGGACCCGGTTGCGACGCGAACTGATCGGGATCGTCTTTCAGGCATTTCATCTCATTCCCGGTTTGACGGTCGCGGAAAATGTCGCGTTGCCCATGTTGCTCAAAGGCGAACAGGGGATGGCAGTCGCGGATCGGGTTAACGAGGTCTTGCAAGCTGTGGCGATGGATACTCGTCGTTCGCATCGTCCGGGCGAGCTGTCCGGAGGGGAGCAGCAGCGGGTCGCTATCGCCCGGGCGATCGTGCATCGGCCACGGCTTATTCTGGCCGATGAACCGACGGGCAATCTTGACTCTAAACAGGGTACCGACATCATCAAATTATTCCGCACACTTCCGCAACGGTTCGGCCACTCGGTGCTCTTGGTGACGCATAGCGAGGCAGCGGCAAAAGCGGCTGACTACGTCTGGCACATGCGGGATGGACGGCTGGTGAACTGTGTCAGGCAGGAGGCCTAGGCGGCGTTCGAAGAATTGTGTAACAGTGGAAATGCTGCCTTGCGATGTATCACGCTCAGAATCAGCAGCACACAGGATGTTCAAAAAGGCCGTCCAGCAAGGCCGCAGCGAATGAAGAAGCGACGAATACCCTCTGCGGTACGTAGAGCTTTGAGGTTTCCGACGCGCTGAATAACGCGCGTCACGTTGGTGAACGACGCTGAGATAATGAGGCGGCAGTGTCTTGCGAGAACAAAGCCGGACGGACTTTTTTACTATCCTGCCAGGAGAAAAGATCAGCATGGATCTCAGCACCACCATAGCCGGCGTACAGTTTCCAACCTGTTTCATGAATGCATCCGGAGCGCTCTGCGTGACGCGTGAGGAACTCTATGCTCTGGGTCGCTCGCGCGCAGGCGCCATCGTGACCAAGTCGATGACGGTCGAGCCACGGGCGGGAAATCCCGAACCGCGCTATTTCGGATTCCCTGGCGGGTCGATCAATTCGATGGGGCTTCCGAATCTGGGTTACCGGGCCTATGCGGAACTGATTCCCGAACTCGCCCAGTTTGGGAAACCCGTGATCGCCAGTATCGCCGGCCTTTGCGAGGATGATTTCCTCACGATGGCACGGGTGATCGATCAGGCCCGGCCCGATCTCATTGAAGTCAATTTATCCTGTCCGAACATTCCCGGGAAACCGCAAATCGCCTATGATCCTGTTGACTCGGAACGACTCCTTAAGCGTCTGCGTCCTCTCATCACCGTTCCCATGGGGGTGAAATTGCCGCCCTATTTTGATCCGGCTCATCATGTCGTCATGGCTGACGTGATTCGGCGCAGCGGGGTGGACTATCTCAATCTCATCAATTCCGTTGGTAATGGACTCGTTGTAAATCCAAGGCAGGATTCGCCGGTGATAAAACCGAAGGGAGGATTCGGAGGGTTGGGGGGATCATTGATCAAACCCGTGGCGCTGGCGAATGTGCGGGCGTTCTGGAAGTTGCTCGAAGGACGGATCCCTATCATTGGAACCGGCGGGATCATGCAGGGTGTGGATGCATTTGAGCATGTGCTCTGCGGAGCATGGGCGGTTCAGGTGGGGACGGTATTGGTTGAGGAGGGGGTGGGGGTGTTTGAGCGGCTGGAGCGTGAATTGATGGAGGCGCTGGCCATGCGAGGCCAGCCGTCGCTGCATGAATGCCGGGGAAAATTGAAAGAGCTGTAACGAGAAGTGGCTGGTCTGCTCGCGAGCTCCCGTGCGGGGCTATTTAAACGCGAAATTCTTCGGGAGAAAACCCTGCTGCAGCGCTTGACGAAGGAGCTGTGCCACGTTGCGGACTTTCAATCGCCGCATCAGATTGAATCGATGGACCTCAACCGTCCGCACACTGATAGCGAGCCGGCGAGCAATATCCCGGTTTGTATTGCCCTGCGACACGAGCTTCAGAATTTCTTTCTGCCGGGGAGTCAGCCCGTCTGATCGTTTGCCGGTCGGCTTCGTGACTTTGGCGGTCTTCGTGGTCCGCGCAGCCTTAGCTGACTTCTTGACATTTACCACCTTCGCGATTTTTTTTGAGCGAACTTTTTTGCGTGGTGTCATAGAGATCGTGTGTCCCAAATTCTACTGTTAGTAATCCTAGCATATCTGGGTAAATCTGTAAAAACAATTACTGGACTCCCTTGCGGCGAGCGTATTGATGTCGCTGATTCCTTCTTCCCTAGTCGCAATCTTCGTTCGTCTTGGCTGGGCACATTTGTCCCGGCGTCCCGGCCGAACCCTGTTGACGATTATCGGGGTCGGATTGGGGGTGGCAGCAACGATTGCCGTCCAAACCGCCAATGTGGATGTCTTGCGCTCCTTCGAGGAGTCGGTCTTGACCGTCGCCGGTCCTGTCACCCTGGAGGTGTCGGCGGGAGAAATTGGGATGGATGAACGTCTGATCGCTGCGCTGCGGAACGTGGCCGGAGTGGAATCGGCCCGTCCGGTAGTCGAAGTCGGCGTTCGTGTGGCTGAAAGCGCAAGCCCTTCGTTCCTTGTACTCGGGGTGGACATGCTGGATGAGTTGAACTCGATTCATGGTCGCATCCCCGCCATACTCGATGCGCTCCCCCATCATGGGGAGGAGGGAAGGCTTGATGGGCTACTCGCTCCGAACGCTCTCCTCATGGGCCAGGCCCTGGCGTCGGACCTACGGGTGAGGCCTCAGAGTGTGCTCACTCTTGAGGTCGGCGGTCGTCAGGTCACCGTCTCGATCGCAGCGGTCATGACGCCCCAACCGGGGTCTCCATCGGTATGGGACCGGATGGCGGTCATGGATATCGCGGCCGCGCAATCGACGTTCGGCATGAGCGGGCGCTTGGATCGCATCGATGTCGTCACGTTGCCCTCATCGTCAGTTGAACAGGTGGAGGAGGTGATACGACGGATGTTGCCTCCGGCTGCCTTGGTACAGCGTCCGATCCAACGCAGCCGGCAGGTCGAATCCATGACCCGCGCGTTCCAATTGAATCTATCCGTGCTGAGCATGGTGGGGCTGCTGGTGGGGATATTTTTGATCTACAACACCGTGTCCTTTACCGTGACGCAACGGCGGCGGGAGGTGGGTATTCTGCGCACGATCGGGATGTCCGAGCCGATGATTGTCGGACTCT
>JACCYV010000069.1 GCA_013696305.1 Nitrospira sp. | reverse complement strand
GTATGCAAGGACGCAATGCGCTCTGGATGCCGGGCATGGACCATGCGGGTATTGCCACCCAAAACGTGGTCGAGCGGCAACTGCAGGCGGAAGGCACGTCCCGGGAAGCACTCGGACGAGACGCGTTTCTCAAGCGCGTGTGGCAATGGAAAGAAAAGTCCGGCGGAACCATCATGTCCCAGCTCAAACGGCTGGGCGCCTCATGTGATTGGGAGCGTCAGCGGTTCACCATGGACGAAGGACTCTCTGAGGCGGTCAGAGAGGTGTTTGTCCGGCTCCACGAAGATGGTCTCCTATATCGCGGCGAACGGCTGATCAACTGGTGTCCGCGTTGCCTGCCCGCTCTATCCGACATCGAAGTCGAGCATGAAGAAAGCACCGGCAAGCTCTATACGGTTCGCTATCCCCTCGCAGATGACCCGTCGCACTATCTTCTGATCGCAACCACACGCCCCGAAACCCTACTCGGCGACACCGCAGTAGCCGTCCACCCCGAAGACGATCGCTATCGCCATCTCATCGGCAAACGAGTCCGACTACCCTTGACGACTCGCGCGATCCCCATCGTGGGTGATTCGATCCTGGTGGACCGGGAGTTCGGAACCGGCGCCGTCAAAATCACCCCCGCGCACGATTTCAATGATTTCGAAGCGGGAGAACGGCACGGACTTCGTCGCATCAAGATGATGGATATTCACGCCCACCTTCGCACCGAAGGCACGCTGGCCGACCCCGACGTGATCCAAGCGGTCGAAGGTCTTCCTGTCGCCAAAGCCAGACCCAAGATCGAACACCTGCTGACCGATCGAGGTCTGCTGGAAAAGTCCGAACCGCACAAAATGGCACTCGGTAAGTGCTATCGCTGTAAGACAATCGTCGAACCGCTCCTGTCGGATCAGTGGTTCGTCAAAACTAAGCCGCTTGCCGCACCGGCGATTCAAGCAGTCGAAGACGGTCGGGTCAGAATCATTCCCGAGGCCTGGACGAACAACTATCTCGGCTGGATGCGAGATATCAAAGACTGGTGCGTCTCTCGGCAAATCTGGTGGGGGCATCAGATACCCGCCTGGTATTGCGAGGCCTGTTACGGAACCGCGTTCTTGCGGCGAGCTTCAGATGGGGCACCTCTGATTCCATCCGACGCCTCCGTGATCGTGGCAAAGACCAAACCGGCGGCCTGCGCCAAGGGCCATTCAGATGCGTTGGTACAGGATCCCGACGTGCTGGACACCTGGTTCTCATCTGCCCTCTGGCCCTTCTCAACCTTGGGATGGCCGCAGCAGACCGCGGAACTGAAAACATTCTATCCCACATCAACCCTCGTCACCGGGCTCGATATTCTCTTTTTCTGGGTCGCGCGCATGATCATGATGGGCCTGAAGTTCATGGGGGAGGTGCCGTTCCGCGACGTCTACATCCATGCGCTGGTCCGCGATGCCGAAGGGCAGAAGATGAGCAAGTCCAAGGGCAACGTCATCGATCCCTTGCACGTGATGGAACAGTACGGCACCGATGCCTTGAGATTTACCATGGCCGCAATGGCGTCACCCGGACGCGACGTCAAGCTGGCTGAAGAACGTATCGAGGGGTATCGCAATTTTACGAATAAGATCTGGAATGCAGCCCGCTTCATTCTCATGCATTTGGAGGGCGAGCGAGTCGCAGTCCGGCCGGATCAGCGGTCGTTTCCCGATCGCTGGATTCTCAGCCGGTTGAACGCCACGATTCGCGCGGTCACCCACGAGCTGGAACAATACCGTTTTGATCGTGCCTCCAGCGCACTCTATCAATTTATTTGGCACGAGTACTGCGACAAATACATCGAGATGATCAAGCCTGATCTGAAAGACACTGCCGCCGAACATGCGCAGGCGACGAGACACACCTTGGCCGAAACCTTTGAGACCATGATGCGGCTCCTCCATCCGTTCATGCCATTCATTACGGAGGCGATCTGGCAAACCCTACCCCACGAAGGAGCCAGTATCGTCCGTCGATCCTACCCGACGGTCCAGCCCGATTGGGACGATACTGAAGCCGAGGAAGAATTCGCTCTCCTGGAAGAATGCAGAGGCCTGATGAACCAGGAGCGCGCGATCCTGAACTATCCCGCCGGTAAACGCCTCCACTTCGATGTGTTCGGTAAAACCCAAGAAATTCGTGATGTCCTTAATAAACATAAAGCACTGATCGAACACATGGAGAATGTCGAGAACCTCAGGGTTGGAATCCCCCAAGATAATATCGTTCATCTCCTCACCTTGACCGGCGATTCGGTGGAATCTGCGACTACCATGGAGGATGCGGATCTAGAGAAGGTTAGAGAAAACGTCGGCAAACAAATTGCGGTACTCGAGAAAGAAGTGGCTCGCATAACGCAGAAACTCGACAATCCGGACTTTGTTGCCAAGGCTCCGCCTGAAGTGCTGACCGAGCACCGTGATCGCCTCCAGCGCGAATCTCGAATGAGTCACTTACTACAGCAGGCTCTGCGCCAGATCGATTGGTCCAGTAGTGAACGAAAACATAGTCAGCCCTCCTAGTATCCAGGCCATACGAAGCGCAGTTCTGCAGGCGCTCGACGAAGACCTGGCCCACGGCGACGTGACCACCAACGCCCTGTTTCCACGTGCTATTCCAGCGCGAGCCACAATCCTCGCCCACCATCGCATGACGATTGCCGGGCTCGTCGTCGCCCGGGAAGTCTTCCTGACCGTCGACCCTTCATTACGAATTACGAAGAGCACTTTGGACGGAAGCACTGTCCCTGCGGAGACCCCGGTCATGGTGGTCCAGGGCGATGCGCGTTCGTTGCTGATGGCTGAGCGAGTGGCCGTGAATTTCCTGCAGCAACTGTCCGGCGTCGCTACGCTCACCGCGCAGTTCTGCGCCGCCGTTCGCGGCTATCCGACCAGGATTCTCGATACGCGCAAAACCACGCCTGGACTGCGGGCGCTCGAAAAATGGGCGGTTCACCTGGGCGGCGGCAAAAACCACCGTTTCTCACTCGGCGACGGCGTGCTGATCAAGGATAATCATCTCGCTGTTTTGAGCTCACGAGGCGTCGATGTGGCCGCAGCCTGCCGCCTGGCTCGCGCCGCCGCACCGCACGGCCTACGTATCGAGGTGGAAGCCAAGACGTTGCAGGAAGTGAAAGAAGCGATGGCCGGACAAGCCGACATTATTTTGCTCGACAACATGTCCCCTGCCCTCGTGCGGAAGGCCGTCCAACTCATCAAGAAACGCGCCTTGGTCGAGGTCTCGGGGGGAATGAAGCTGCAGACCGTCAAAGAGATGGCCCAGGCCGGTGCCGACTTCATCTCGGTCGGGGCTCTCACACACTCTGCTCCCGCCGCCAACCTTAGTATGGGCCTGTCTGCACAACGAGGACACCGTGGGCGAACCCGCTAACGGTCCCGCCGCGTCAACCACCGATCAGTTGGATATCGACCGTCTTCAAACCAGCCTGCGAAGTCACTCCTTCGGAAGAATGCTGCGCTACGCGCCGTCAACGCATTCGACCAACGCCGACGCGTTGACCTACCTGCAGCAACATGCCGGGCCACCAAGCCCTCATGGAATGGCCATACTCGCTGAATGCCAAACGGCCGGTCGGGGACGGCGTGGACGGACCTGGCACTCACCGGCCCAAGGCAATATCTATAGCTCGGTAATCGTGGTGCCGGCGCAGGAAGCCAACCGCTCCGGTCCATGGCTCTCCTGGGTTCCTCTGTTCTCCGCTCTCGCAGTAACCGATTGTCTGTCGAGCCACACAGGCCTTGCCGTCTCCGTGAAATGGCCGAACGATCTCTTGATCGGCGAGAAGAAGCTCGGTGGCATCCTCTGCGAACAGACCTCCACCCCAGATAAGACCATGGCCATCGTCATTGGGATCGGCTTGAACATCAATGCCGAGCTCGACAGTTTTCCCCAGGAGCTCAAAGGCAGTACCACTTCGCTCGCGGCCGAATGGGGCCGGCCGGTCGATCGAGTCATAATCCTGGCCGACCTCCTTTTGCGGCTTGAGCAGCGCCTGGACCGTTTCTTCCTCCAAGGCCCGGCCGGGATGATCGACGAATTCACGCAACGCTGCTCCACCCTCGGTCAAAGCGTGCGTGTGACGTTGGAAGAACAGGGCCTGGTGCAGGGCATAGCCGAATCGATCGGCCCGGATGGCTGTCTCTGTCTTCGTCTCAGACCGAATGCCGGCTCCACATTTTCCTCCTCACTTCTCGAAATCAGAAGCGGAGAGGTCGTGCACCTACGGGGATGAAATTGCGCCCCCGGTTGCGCTAAAGTAGGAGCACGATGCTGCTGGCGATCGACATCGGCAATACCAACGTGGTCTGGGGCCTATTCGAAGGGTCCACCCTGCGCGGTCATTGGCGTCTGGCGACTGAATCCCGACGAACCGATAATGAGTACGGTATTCTGTTGCTGAACTTGCTCCAGAACGCAGGGATTACTCCGGCGCGGATTACCGGCTGCATTCTCTCCAGTGTGGTGCCCGCGCTGACTGCGACATTCGAGTCCATGGTGGAGGCCTATTTTCAGCACACCCCCTTCATCGTCGGTCCCGAAACTGACTCCGGGCTGATTATGTGCTACCCCAACCCGAAAGAGATCGGCAGCGATCGCATCGTCAATGCCGCCGCCGCCTATGCGCGCTACCGTTCCGACCTGATTATCGTCGACTTCGGAACGGCCACGACCTTCTGTGCTGTGACGAAGTCTGCCGAATATCTCGGCGGTGTGATCGCACCGGGCCTCGGTATCTCAGCCGATGCGCTTTTTTCCCGCACCGCCAAGTTACCCAAGGTCGAGATCATCCGGCCCAAGACGGTGATCGGCACCGATACGATCGGGGGCATTCAAAGCGGCCTCCTCTTCGGGTACGTGGGTCTGGTCGATGGCATCGTCCGACGTATGGAGCGGGAATTGGGACATTCCACTACCGTCATTGCCACCGGCGGGCTCGCATCGATCATCGCCAAAGAAACGGAATCCATCCGCGAAGTGCGCCCCTTCCTCACGCTTGAAGGGTTGGAGCTCTTGTACCATCGGAACTGCCTGACGTCGCCCTCGCCTCCTCTCGCGTGATAACCGTCATCGCTCCATTTACCGGCCGGAAAAACGCGGATTTCTGCTCATTCCCCGTTGACTTCCGTTCTCGGGTGGCTATCTCACTCCCCAGTGCAGGTGCAGACTATGACTGAAGACGACCAGAAAACACACAGTATCGATAGCTTAGATGGTTCTGTCGAGGAATCCGCTGAAGGAATTCCTGAGTTCCAGCAAGCGCTCGAAGCCAAAGCCGATGAGTGTAAGGCGCTCAACGAGAAGTATCTGCGGCTGGCAGCTGAATTCGACAATTATAAACGGCTGGCGCAGCGGGACCAGCGGGATCAGATCAAATTTGGTAATGAACAGATCCTCAAGGAACTCTTGCCCGTGGTGGACAACCTGGAGCGGGCCATCAAATCGTCAAAAGGGGCGAGTCCTGTCGATGCGTTGACTCAGGGAGTGGAGCTGACTCTCAAGCAACTCGTCGGCGCCCTCACTAAATTCGGCGTCACGGCGGTCGAGAGCGTGGGATTAGCCTTCGATCCCGCCACTCAGCAGGCGGTCGCTCAGGTGCCGTCGGAAACCATCCCCGAGAATCATGTGGTCGAAGAGTATCAAAAGGGATATCTCCTCCAAGATCGCATCCTGAGAGCTGCAATGGTGACCGTTTCAACCGGATCGCCGAATTAGGGGCCAGCAACGCGCATGAGAACACGCCCCAAGAAAACAGCTGACACGTTGACCTACTGATATCTTTTGCGAAGGAGCCAACCCATGGGCAAAGTCATCGGAATCGACCTCGGCACGACGAACTCCTGCGTCGCCATCATGAGCGGTGGAGACCCGGTCGTCATCGCCAATGCGGAAGGAAGCCGCACGACCCCGTCGGTCGTCGGCATCACCGACAAGAACGAGCGCCTGGTCGGGCAAATCGCCAAGCGGCAAGCCATCACCAATCCCGAAAACACCATCTTCTCTGTAAAACGGCTCATGGGACGCAAGTTCCGCAGCAAAGAAGTGCAAGAAGCCATGAAGCGGCTCCCCTACAAAGTGGTGGAGGCGGATAACGGCGATGCGCACGTCGAGTTGCGGGGAAAGCGTTACAGCCCACCGGAAGTCTCGGCGATGATTCTGCAGAAAATGCGGCAGACCGCCGAAGATTACCTCGGCGAAAAGGTCACCGAAGCGGTCGTCACGGTCCCGGCCTACTTCGACGACAGCCAGCGCCAAGCTACGAAGGATGCCGGACAGATCGCCGGATTGAACGTGCTCCGCATCATCAACGAACCGACGGCGGCCTCACTCGCTTACGGTCTCGACAAAAAGAAAGATGAGCGCATTGCGGTGTACGACCTCGGCGGAGGTACGTTCGACGTCTCCGTCCTCGAGATCGGCGAAGGCGTGTTTGAGGTGAAGTCCACCAACGGCGACACCTATCTCGGCGGCGATGACTTCGATCAACGCGTGATGGATTGGCTCGTCGAGGAGTTTAAGAAAGATCAAGGCATCGACCTGCGCAAGGACCGCATGGCACTGCAGCGCCTCAAGGAAGCGGCGGAGCGAGCCAAGATCGAGCTCTCGTCCTCGCAGGAAAGCGAAATCAATCTGCCGTTCATTACGGCCGATGCCAGCGGTCCCAAGCATATGGTGCTCAAGCTGACCCGCGCCAAGCTGGAGCAACTCGTCGACGACTTGATCCAGCGAACAATCGAACCCTGCCGGAAGGCATTGGCCGACGCCGGCGTGAGCGCGAAGGATATTCAGGAGGTAGTACTGGTCGGCGGCATGACCCGGATGCCGAAAGTCATCCAGGCCGTCAAAGACTTCTTCGGGAAAGAGCCGCATCGCGGTGTGAACCCGGATGAAGTGGTCGCGATCGGAGCCGGCGTGCAGGGCGGTGTGTTGAAGGGCGAAGTGAAAGACGTGCTGCTGTTGGACGTCACCCCGTTGTCTCTCGGCATTGAAACGCTCGGCGGTGTCTTTACGAAACTGATCGAACGGAATACCACGATTCCGACTAAGAAGAGCCAGGTATTCTCAACCGCGGCCGACAATCAAACCGCCGTGACTATTCGAGTGTTTCAGGGCGAGCGTGAAATGGCCAACGACAACAAGCTGCTGGGGCAATTCGATCTCGTCGGGATTCCTCCCGCCCCGCGCGGGATGCCGCAGGTCGAAGTCTCCTTCGACATCGATGCCAACGGGATCGTCCATGTCGCAGCCAAGGATCTGGCTACGCAGAAGGAACAATCCATTAAAATTACGGCCTCCAGCGGCCTCAGCAAAGATGAAGTCGACAAGCTCGTCAAGGATGCCCAGTCCCACACGGAAGACGACAAGAAACGCCGCCGCGTGGCCGAGGCTCGCAACCAGGCTGACTCCTTACTTTACAGCACCGAAAAGAACTTGAACGAGCATGGCGATAAGATCGGAGAAGACGACAAGACCAAGATCACCGAAGCGATCGCTGGATTACGCAAGGCGATGGAAGGTGACGATCCGGGGGCCATCGAATCCGCAACCCAAACATTGACGGCGGCCTCCCACAAGCTGGCCGAAGAAATGTACAAGAAAGCCTCGGCGACAGCGGGGGCGGGTCCCGCCCCGGATGCAGGCGCTTCGGCCGGTGACGATGGCGGCCAGCAAGCCAAGACCGACGAAAAAGTTGTGGATGCGGAATTCGAAGAAGTAGATAAGGACAAGAAGTAACACCTCGCAATTGTCTGGACGACCGGGTTCCGCTCTGCGTGGAATCCGGTCGTGCCGCGCAGTAGACCGAATAACGATTCCGTGGCCAAACGCGACTACTACGAAACTCTCGGTATTGAGCGGACCGCCTCTGACGACGAGATCAAGAAGGCATTCCGCAAACTCGCCCGCCAGCACCATCCGGATCTCCACACATCCCCTGAACATAAAAAATCAGCGGAAGAAAAGTTCAAAGAGATTAACGAAGCCTACGAGGTCATCAGCGACCAGGACAAACGGCGACGATACGATACGTTCGGTCATGCGGGTGGGCCGCAAGGGGCGGAGGGCTTCGGCGCCGGAGGGCAGGGCGGGTTCGGCGATATCTTCAACGATATTTTCGAGGATTTCTTCGGCCAGCCACGCGGCCGGGGACGAGCCGAGCGCGGCAATGACCTGCAATACAATCTCGACCTCACGTTTGAAGAATCCGTATTCGGCAAAGAAGCGAAACTTAAAATCCCCCGATGGGAAACCTGCGCTGACTGTCAAGGTACCGGTGCGCGATCCGCCACTGCCATCAAGATGTGCCCGGCCTGCAAAGGACAAGGCCAGTTGCGATTCCAGCAGGGATTCTTCAGCGTCAGCCGGCCCTGCGGTCAATGCGAAGGGGTGGGACAAATCATTACGGAACCCTGCCAGGCATGCGGCGGGCGGCAGCGTCTCCGCAAAGAACGCATGCTTTCCGTGCAGATTCCCGGCGGTATTGAATCGGGCATGCGGCTACGCCTGGCGAATGAAGGCGAACATGGCGTCCAAGGCGGTCCACAGGGGGACCTGTATGTCGCCGTGACGGTCAAACCTCATCCGCTCTTTCGTCGCGAAGGTCAGGACATCGCCTGCGATCTTCCGGTAAATCTGATCACCGCAATCCTGGGCGGCCGAGTGGAGGTACCCACCCTCAAAGGAAACACCTTCATGAAGATTTCCGCCGGCACGCAACCGGATAAAATACTCCGGCTGAAAGGGTTGGGATTCCCCAGCCTCAAAGGCGGTTCGACCGGAGACCAATTATTCAGCGTCAAAGTTGAAATTCCCACGAAGCTCAGTTCGCGGCAAAAAGAATTGCTCGAAGAATTCGCCAAGGAAAGCGGGTATACAAAAGACACCGAGGGCGAAGGATTCCTCGACAAGATGAAAACGTTCTTCGAGTAGCCCGGCACATTATCCCACTGACTCCGCCGACCCCCATGCCGGCATTTTTCATCCCTGCATCCGACATTCATGGAACCGAGATCACGCTCACCGGCGATCTCTGCCATCATCTGCGAGCCAGCCTACGGGTCAAACCGGGAGAATGCTTGTGGCTCACCGATGAACATCAACGACGATATCGAGTGGAGGTGACGGAGCTGACCCAACATCGGATGACCGCCCGCATTCTCGACCAGCGAGAGAGTCCGGTCGAGACCGCTCCGAAGCTATTGCTCGCGCAAGCCCTGCTCAAGGGGGACCACATGGATTGGGTCGTGCAGAAAGCGAGCGAGTTGGGTGTGCACACGATTCTTCCGCTGATCTCACAACATGGCGTCGTGCGTCCGCAAGCCGGTCGGATTGCCGCCCAGGTGTCCCGCTGGCAGCGTATCGCCACCGAAGCGGCGCAACAGTCCGAACAGTGGCGACCGCCGCACGTTCTGGAACCAGTGGATTTGCGGCATTTCTTTTCCACTCTCACCGCGGCCGGTTCACTCATCCTGGCAGAACGCCGGGAGGCGGTGGCATTGTCGAACGTCCCTCTGCCTGCCCTCCTCACGGAAAAACTGGCTCTGGCCATTGGTCCTGAAGGGGGATGGGCCGAAGAAGAGCTTTCACTGGCTCTCACGCAGGGATGTCAGGCCGTCACTCTGGGCGCCCACATTCTCCGTGCCGACACCGCAGCCGTGACGGCGCTCAGTATTGTGCAGAGTCGATTGGGACGGTTGGGGTAAACACACGCCGCTGAACCGAGAAGACTACCGCCGGCTGGAGCTGATCGAGATGATAATACCCCCCTCGCCTGCAGCCCATCCCGCGGTTGTGCGTGGAAAACTCAGGGCCATGAGAGAGTGTTTCACGGGACTCCTTTCTTCAAGCCAATTAAATCCGGCATCATTCGTTCGCAAAATCTGGCCATGTTCTCCTACGATCCAGCCTTGCTGAGCGTCGGTGAAGCGCACCCGGATCAAATCTGTGAGCTTGTTGCAGGTCCGCCCGCAAGGCAAGGTCCGATCCACCCAATGCGCGCCCCCGTCGATTGTTTGAAACAACGCCCCGGCATTCCCTACCGCCCAGCCGTTCGAGTCGTCTGCAAAGGCCACATCGAAGAAGGTCGCACTGCTCTGACTGTCTGGTACAGACCATGTGCGGCCGCCGTCAGAGGTCGTGAGAATGGTGCCCAACGCACCGACGATCGTCCCGTGCTGTTCGTTCGTCAAAAAGATGGCATGCAGCGCCGCGCTCGTGCCGCTGGCTTGATCCGTCCAGTTCTCTCCCCCATCCGTCGTCTGAAGAATGGTGCCGTTACCCCCGACCAACCAGCCCTTCAAAGGCGACGCGAAGGCAATCCCATACAAGGGCGCCTGGGTAGACAGCGCCATGGCACTCCAGGTCTCCCCGCCGTCCTGACTCGTACGTAC
>JACCYV010000090.1 GCA_013696305.1 Nitrospira sp. | reverse complement strand
TTAGCCCTGCGACGAGCGAGAACTTTTCGCCCATTTTTAGTGCTCATGCGCTTTCTAAATCCATGCTCTCGCTTGCGCTTGAGATTTGAGGGCTGTTTAAAAGTGAACGACATTGCGCACTCCTTCTCGAAAGATCATTCTCTATGAAGAGGGCCGCATTATAGGGGCGTGAAAAGAGGGTGTCAATCAACCTACGTCTCCGATCCGCGAGCCTTGACGCACACATAAACATCGACTACGCAAATATCACCGTTGGTCTAAGCGCATGGACATGCTGCATGAGAATATTTGAGGCACTCTTGCCGGCCCGTGACAAACATGCCACAGAGTCACCCATGCCTGAAATGGCTGCTTTCATCTAAGCAATTGTTCTGAAAGATAATTGGCCGGCACCAGAGACAGGGTTCAGCTGGCACCCACATTGCCTTAGTAACACGTGGCTTACTGGGTCAATATCCCACTCCATGCAGTTTTCAATGGAAATGAAATAGAGATTGGAACAAGCCATAGCAAATATTGAATGTTTGTTACCCCGGCCGGAGTAACAAAAGGCGAGAAGAACTCGCTGAATGTCGATCAGCAAGATAGAATGACACCCTGATGAGACGTCTGCAGCACATGTGTCGCATTCTCACGAAGTTCATCCTCGTAGGACTTTTGTCGACGAGCATGGCCGGCTGCGTCGAAACGGTCCCTGACGAATTGGTCGAAGCCATCGAAAGCCTCGACCGTGATCTGGTGAACCTGCGTGCATCCAATGTGAATCCTGATGCCTACTCGAAATTCTCCCGTCAATGGATCGCGTTACACGCCCGTGTCCGATCCGAGGAAAATATCGTTCGCTGGCCGTGGGAAGAAAACGAACTGGAAAACGACCTGGAGAACCTGCAAGTCGAGGGGACTCAGCTCGTTGCCGATGTTAATGCGCGCATCCAGGCACAACGCGCCTCGGCTGAAACGAAATTGGCCAAGATCGAACAGCGGTTGCGCCTGCTGAACACCCGGGTGGGGGATATCGGGAGCCGCGTAGTGCTTGGCGAACATCCCGTCGAAACGGAACTGCTCGTGAAACAAGCTCGCCTCTTTTTGGAACAGGGACAGTTTGAGCACGCCACCCAGACTTCAGACCGTGCCAGCCAAATCCTTCTTGCCCATGCCACGTTGCTGACCACTGAATTGGGTCGTTATGCCGATGATGATCTCATTGCGGCGTGGAGAGAGTCTGCCCAACGAACCATCGAGTGGTCCCGGAGGCACCGGGCACAGTCGATCGTGATCAGCAAAGCCGACCGAGTCCTCTCACTGTACAAGAACGGCCGAAAAGTCATGACCTTTCCGATCCGATTGGGCTCAAGAGGAATTCGTGCCAAGCAGCACTATGGAGATGGCGCCACCCCTGAAGGCACCTATCGCATTCATCGCAAGCGTGGGTCGGGACAAACTCCATACTTCCGCGCGCTTATTCTCGATTATCCTAATGCCGACGATCGACGACGCTTTGAAGAAGCGCAAAAAGCAGGGTTGATTCCCAGAAGTCAACCCATGCGGGGTCTGATTCAGATTCATGGCATCGCCCAGGGCATTACAGATCAACCGTTCGGTAGCATCCTCCTGGATAACCCGCAGATTGCCAAACTGTTTGATCTGGTTTCAGTAGGCACACCGGTCACCATCGTTGGCGCGTTGGAGTCGGACAATTCCGTTTCTCTAGTGTTGGCCGATTTGGGCGATCAAGAAGAGGAAACCTGAGAGAACCTGCCCTTTCCCTGCCTGCCCGTCCTGCCTTCTCCCTATAGTGACTGATAGAAAGTGACCGATAGAACCTTCCTCCTGCACCACGATAAGGCGTTCAGCCCTTCTCCCTCGATTGCCTTTTTCGATTCTCGAACCTAAGATACGGGCTGGACAAATGCATTGATTCGTTCCTCCACCAACGGAAAAGAGCGTGTTATGCCAACCCGGCCCATCGCATCTCAGATTCTGGACAATGATAGCATCAGCCGGACACTCGATGAGCTGGCAAATAGCCACGCTATTGAGCGCATCTGGACAAGGGACCACACCCTGTGGAAGCCTGATCCGACGGAGATCGAAAACCGGCTGGGTTGGTTGACGGTCCTGGACCACATGCAAGACGGGCTGGCCGATCTGCGCACCTTCGCACAGGCCTCGCGCGAGGCTTCTACCACCGATGTCGTCCTCCTCGGAATGGGGGGAAGCAGCCTGGGACCTGAAGTCCTTCGCTGCACCTTTGGCTCGTCCAAAGGGTCACCTCGACTCTGGGTCTTGGATTCAACTGTGCCTGGTTGGGTGCGTCATGTCACCAATGCCATTCAACCCGCGCGGACGCTGTTTCTCGTCGCGAGTAAATCCGGGGGAACCATCGAAGTCATGTCACTCTTCGCCCATTTTTGGGAATTAATTCACCGCACAAAAGGAAATCGAGGCGGCGCTCAGTTTGTGGCCATCACTGATCCGGGGACAGGACTCGAACAGCTCGCGCGCGAGCGCGGATTTTGGCGCACCTTCATCAACCCTCAGGACATCGGAGGACGGTACTCCGTCCTGTCCTATTTTGGTTTGGTTCCCGCCGCTCTGCTAGGGTTAGACGTGAGCAAACTCCTCGCGAGAGCCCTCGCCATGCGGGATGCCTGCCGAAAACCGTTGCCGGTGAAACACAATCCCGGGGCTGCGCTCGGAGCGATGATGGGAACCATGGCTCAAGCCGGGCGGGACAAGCTTACCCTGATCACATCGCCGGCACTCCATTCATTCGGGCTCTGGGTGGAACAACTCATCGCCGAAAGTACCGGCAAGGAAGGGACTGGTCTCGTCCCGATAGCCGGTGAACCCCTGGCGGCTCCAAAAGCCTATGGAACCGATCGAGTCTTCGTGTATCTTCGACTTAAAGGCGATCGCAATACCTCGTTGGATCGATCTGCCACCGCTCTGCAACGTGCCGGACATCCCGTGCTGCAGTTGGATCTTAAAGATTGCTATGATCTGGGAGGCGAGTTTTTCCGTTGGGAGTTCGCGACCGCCATTGCGGGACACACGCTCGGCATCAATCCGTTCGATCAGCCGAACGTGCAGGAGAGCAAAGATAATACCGGTCGGGTTTTAAAAGAAGTGGAAACACAGGGAACGTTGCCCTCCCTGCCGGGAGTGTCACCCAAGCAATCCCTGATCCAATTGCTTGACCAGGCATCACCGAATCGATACCTGTCTATTCTGGCATACACCACGCCATCGCCTCAAATGGAAGCCGCATTGCGGGCGCTGCGAAAGGCTGTCATGTTGCGACATCACCTGGCCACCACCGCAGGATATGGTCCCCGCTATCTGCATTCCACAGGACAGCTACACAAGGGAGGCCCCAACAGCGGTCTGTTTCTCGAATTGATCGATACGATGAAGCCCGATGTGGCGGTTCCAGGTAAATTCTATACGTTCGGCACGCTGGCCCAGGCACAAGCTATCGGTGATCTTCAATCTTTGCACACGCACCAGCGCCCGGCCTCCCACATCGCGCTCGGACGAGATCCCGTCGCGACGATTCGCAGTCTCGTCGCCCTGCTCACACCGACCAGGACCGGCAGCCGCAAGCCGGCCGCAAAGAAACGAGCCGCACTCAAACATCGCGCCCACCGTTGATATGTCGCGCGCTCCGGAACTTCACATTTTTACAGACCCTCAGGAGCTTGCCGTGAAAGCCGCGGACTTTTTCCTGTGGTGCGGCGAACAGGCCATTGGCGCGCGCGGTCGTTTTCTCGTCGCCCTATCGGGAGGCGCCACTCCCCAAGCTCTCTATTCGATCCTGGCGAGTCCCGAATATGCGGGGCGCTTGGATTGGAGCAAGGTGCACTTCCTGTTCGGGGATGAACGAGGCGTTCCGCCCCCGCATCCCGACAGCAATTTCACGATGGCAAACGAGGTGCTGTTCACTCCGTTACGCATCGCATCAACGCACATCCATCGGATGCGAGGGGAAGACCAGCCTGAAATTGCGGCTGCACAGTATGAGGACACACTCGTTCGTCTTACCGCCCCTGCAACAGGGCAGTGGCCGGTGCTGGACCTTGTCCTGCTCGGGATGGGCGACGACGGTCACACTGCGTCGCTGTTTCCCGGCACGGCTTCGCTGGATGAACGCACACGGTGGGTGGTACCGGGCGTCGCCCCGCAGGGAACGCGATCACGTGTGAGCCTCACCCTGGGTGTGATCAATCACGCGAGTGTGATACTGTTCCTCGTCACTGGTCTGAACAAAGCGACCGTCATACGAAGCGTGATCGAGCGGCAGCCAACGCAGCCCGTCCTCTATCCCGCCGGTTTGATCCGGCCGGAGAACGGACGGTTGCTGTGGTACCTCGACCGAGCCGCCGCATCCGAGCTGTCTGTGTCAGTGCAAGATTTGTCATCGCGATGAGGATTTCATGATTCTGGCCGGGGATATCGGAGGAACGAAAACCAATCTGGCGCTCTACGAATGGACCACCGATCGGATCGAACCGGTGCATGCCGATAGCTTTCACAGCGCGGACTATACCGCCCTGGAAGAAATTGTGGACGAATTCCTCAGCACGCTACCCTCCAAGCCGTTCCCCGAAGGCGAGTTGATCGATGAGGCCCGCGATGAGGACGAGCATGAAGCTGAGGACACGGAAACCCCGAAGCTGCCTGTCGAACTCATCCAGTTGACCGCGGCCTGCTTCGGCGTGGCCGGCCCGGTCATCGATAACCGCTGCCGTACGACCAATCTGCCCTGGGTCATCGACGGACATGCTCTCGCACAACGACTCAATATTTCCCAGGTACGACTCCTCAACGATCTCGAAGCCACTGCCCATGGCCTCCTCCTCTTGCGTGCCGATGAAGTGGTCGTGCTGAACGCCGGCGCTCCGCCCAAGAAGAAACAAGCTTTGGCCCTGATCGCGGCAGGAACCGGCCTCGGGGAATGCATTCTCTACTGGGATGGGATCCGCTATCACCCCATGCCGTCAGAAGGCGGACACACAGACTTTGCGCCGAACAGCGACAGCGAGATCGAACTGCTCCGCCATCTACGAGGCAGCTATCTCCATGTGAGCTACGAACGCATCGTCTCTGGCCCCGGTCTGCATGCCGTCTACGAATACCTGCGTGACACGAAGAAAAATGAACCGACGTGGCTGGCAGAAAAGATCAAGGTCGGTGATCCGGCCGCCGAAATTGCCGAAGCCGGACTCAATGGGCAGACCGAGATCGCCAAAATGGCCCTGGATATGTTCGCATCGATTTACGGCGCCGAGGCCGGCAACCTGGCGCTCAAGGCGTTGACGCTGGACGGCGTCTATGTGGCCGGAGGCATTGCGCCGAAACTGCTCAAAAAACTGCAGGATGGCTCTTTTATGCGCGGCTTCACCAACAAAGGCCGGTACAAACGTCTAATGAGCCAGATTCCGGTGAAGGTGGTGACAAACGACAAAACCGCCCTGCTCGGTGCGGCATCCATGGCCGCGCAACTCGCATCCTCGATGTCGTCATGACGCCGGCGTCCGATCTTGATTGGCTGAAGCGGCAAGCTGCACTGAAAGCCACCGACTATGTTCACGATGGCATGGTCGTCGGTCTTGGTACCGGCACGACATCGAGACATCTGATCATCGCACTGGGTGAGCGCGTGCGCGCAGGGTTGAAGATCCGTGCCGTACCGACCTCCCACGACACCGCCGATCTTGCGCGGCACTCCGGCATTCCCATCATCGACTCCGATCATGCGTGGACGATTGATGTCGCCATCGATGGCGCCGATCAAGTCGATCCCCAGTTTAATCTCGTGAAAGGCGGCGGAGGCGCCCTGCTCAAGGAAAAAATTGTCGCAGCGGCGGCCAAACGGTTTGTCGTGATGGTCGATCACACCAAGCTCGTTCCGGCGCTGGGCGGAAGTTTCCCGTTGCCGATCGAAGTCGTTCCGTTCGGATGGGGCAGCACCGCGCGCCATATCGAACGCGCCTCCGGTGGAACCGCCGTACTGCGTGAACGGAATGGCGTGGTTTTTCAGACTGAGGCGGGTCACGTGATCCTTGACCTGCACATGCCGAAGATTGATGACCCGGCCAGTCTGGAAATCGAGCTCAATCAGGTTCCCGGCATCGTGGAAACCGGTTTGTTTATCGGGCGGACCAGCATCTTGATCGTCGGCCATACACAGGGCGTCGACGTTACATCTGCAACGGAGTCATGAGTAACGAGCGCGCCGAGCCCCTACTGTCGCGCCGGCAAATTGTCCTTCGTACCGTCCGATCGATCAGCAAGGTTGTACTGTGGCTGAGCGCGGGGGCGATCACGGAATCGTTCCTCTTCGCCACGGCGGCTTGGAGCCGCCCCAAACTACCCCTTAACCCAGGACGATCTGAAAAGAACATCATGAGCTCATCTATGACTCCTCAGGACCCATACCGACTCCCACGGCATATCATTCCTACTCACTACGACTTACGCATCGCGCCCGATCTCTCATCACACTCGTTCATAGGCCAGGCAGTCGTGACGCTGACGATAGTCGAACCCACTGCCGACATCGTGCTGAACGCCACGGAGTTGGAGGTATCGTCCGCCAGCGTGTCTGGTGAAGGAAGTCCGCCGCGCATCGGGACCGTGCAGATGGACGAAGAATTGCAGCGGTGTTGCATCACATTTCCATCGGTTGTGTCATCCGGCGAATGGAAGCTGGCGCTGGCGTTTCGCGGAACGTTGAGCGACAAGCTGCGCGGCTTCTATCGAAGTAGTTATAAGGATGAGCGGGGCATCGCACACCATCTGGCGGCGACACAGTTTGAAGCCACGGACGCGCGGCGGGCCTTCCCCTGTTGGGACGAGCCTCAGTTCAAAGCCGTGTTCGCTGTCACGCTCACCATCGATCCTGCCATGACCGCCATCTCGAACACCCGGATCGTAGATGATCGCCAGGAAGGCGGCAAGCGGGTGCTCAGATTCGCAGAGTCCATGAAGATGTCCACCTATCTGGTGGCTTTCGTCGTCGGACGTTTTGAATCGACGGCGCCACTCATGGCGGGACAGACACCGGTCCGCCTCTGGTCGATCCCCGGCAAGCAACATCTCACGGCATTCGGTCATGACATCGCCGTGTACTCCCTGAATTTCCTGGCCGACTATTACGGCATCCCCTATCCAGGCGACAAACTGGATCTGATTGCCATTCCTGATTTCGCCTCGGGCGCGATGGAAAACCTCGGCGCGATTACGTTTCGTGAAACCGCCTTGCTCCTTGATTTACGAACCGCCACCCATGTGGAACAGGGACGCATCGCGGACGTGGTGGCCCATGAGAATGCCCACATGTGGTTCGGCGACCTCGTGACGATGGCCTGGTGGAACGGGCTCTGGCTGAACGAAGCCTTCGCCACGTTTATGGAAATGCTGGTCGTCGATGCCTGGAAACCGGAGTGGGAACGCTGGACCGCCTTTGGAATGTCTCGCGCCGCCGCCCTATCGGTGGACGGGCTCATCAGTACCAGGCCTATTGAATTCCCTGTCCGCGCGCCCAAAGAAGCCGAAGCGATGTTCGATGTGCTGACCTATGAAAAAGGGGCTTCCGTCTTGCGGATGCTGGAACAGCATATCGGTCCGACGGTCTTTCGAGACGGCGTTCGCCATTATCTGACGACCCACGCCTACGATAATGCGGAGACGACAGATCTTTGGGTATCTCTCGGCCATGCAGCGAAACAGAACGTTCCGACGCTCATGAACGAATGGATCTTCTCGCCCGGATACCCCGTGGTCACACTGCAGGTCGACGAGCCCTTCTCGTTGAAGATGACCCAGCATCGCTTCACCTACACGGAGGATGCTTCGACGATGTCGGCCGCACCAGACGCGCAGCGATGGCATATTCCGATACAGCTACGCATCACCACAGTCCAAGGTACCGAATCTCATCGGGTGCTGCTGAATGAACGGGACAGCCGCATTCCCCTGCCTAAGGATTGGACATCCGTGCTGGCAAATGAGGATGGTCACGGGTTCTACCGTGTTCGGTATAGCGCCGACCTCCTCGCCAGACTGCAACAGGCCGGCCTACAGACCCTGGCTCCGGTGGAGCGATTCAATCTCCTGAACGACATGTGGGCCTCCACGATCGCCGGCATGGTGCCGCCTGCTGACTACTTGGCCTTGACCGGACACTTCCGGGGCGAAAAAGATCCCCATGTCTGGGCGGTGATGCTGGGATCGTTTTCCACGATGAATCACCTGCTCACAGAACAGGACCGGCCGCTGCTGGCTGCCTTCGTACGCAATCGTGTAGCCCCGGTATTTCAAGACCTCGGCTGGACTCCGCGCCCCGATGAGCGCGAACTCGTGAAAGAATTGCGCGGCGACGTCATTCGCGCCATGGGCACCTTGGGACGCGACCAGGAGATGCAATCCCAGGCGACAGAAGCCTATACGGCGCTCCAGCAGCAGTCCCGAGACATCGACCCCAACGTAATTCCAGCACTTGTCTCAATCCTCGCGTTCACTGGCGATCACACCCGTTATGAAGAATTTCTCGATCGCTTCCACAAGGCGACGACGCCGCAAGAGGAACGGCGCTACCTTTTTTCACTCGCTGCCTTTCGGACACCCGAACTACTGGAGCGAACCTTGGCCAAAACACTGACCGACGAGATTCGCACCCAGGACGCCCCATTTCTCGTCAGCGCGCTGCTGCACAATGTGTATGTCCGCGAGCAAGCCTGGGAATTTGTGAAGGTGAATTGGGAACGCATGGACCGGCTGTTTCCCAAGAGCGGCCTGCGGCGCATGTGCGGGGGAATTGTTGGGCTCTCTACCCCTGAATTGGAGCGGGATGTGAAGAGTTTCTTCACATCCCGTAAGATCGATCTCGGCGGAAAGACCCTGGAGCAGTATCTGGAGCAACTGCATATTGCCGTGGCGTTTCGTGAGCGCAGCCTGATCGCGATTCGAGAGGTATTGGCGCGGGCGAACCATTGAATCCAGTACCTCCTCCGCATGGCTTTCCCACCCCGCGTGCTCGTGATTGCCTCAAACTTTGATACTGCTGCACTCACGACAGGCGTGGTACAGGCACTGGAAGGAATCGCGGAGACGTTATTCGTGCCGGAGAACGGTCAACGGAGGCTGGCCGAGAATGCGGTAGGTACTGAGAAATCCCACCAGAAGGGTCAAGAGGACCGTGCATACTAATCCGAGGGCCAGCAAAGAAGGCTCCAACGCCCAGGGCAATTCTAGGAAATACCGCAGAATCACCCACGAAAAAGCGCTGGCCAAGACGATGCCGATCACGCCTGCCACGCAGCCGATCAGGGCATATTCGGCTGCAAACGACCGGGCGATCAGCGCGCGTGTCGCGCCAAGCGCCTTGAGAATCACCGACTCATACAGCCGTCTATAGCGTGTCGCCGCCAGGGCAGCGGCCATGACCAGCGCGCCGGCCAAGAGGCAGACAAGGGCCACTGCGCGGATAGCCAGAGACAGACGATCAAGAACCCGCGCGAAGGCACTTAACACCTCGCCGATGTTGATGGCGGTCACATTGGGAAAAGCGGCAACCATGGCTGACTGTAGCGCCACCTCTTCCTGAGGAGAAACACGGACCGTCGCCACATAGGTGATCGGCGCGCCCTCCAATGACCCCGGGGAAAATATCATGTAGAAATTGGTCGAGAAATTCCCCCATTCCACTTTTCTGATGCTGCTCACTTCAGCCTGAATGACCACTCCCTGGATATTAAGCTCCACAAGTGTTCCGAGATCGATGCCCAGGCCCTTCGCGGCGTCTTCCTCGACGGATACCTGTGGTCGCGAAAAAACTTGCCCCGGCTTCCACCAAGTCCCTTTCACAATCGTATTATCTTTGGGAAGCTGATCGAGAAAAGTCAGGACATACTCACGGCTCGCATACCAGTTTTTCCGTTTCTCCTCCCGGGTTTGATCGGGTTGATCTTCCTCCTCCGACTCAACCTTCACCGGCCGGCCGTTGATCGCGTGTAATCGAGATCGAACCAGCGGCGTCAGCTGAGTCGCCAGATCGCCCGTGCGTCGGTGAATCAGCGCTAAAAAACTTTGGGTTTGATCAGGTTGAATATCAATAAAAAAGAACGTGGGCGAATCGATCGGTCGGTTCTCACCTACTTGACGTATCAGCGCATGTTCGAGCAGGGCGATCGCAAGAATGACCATGACGCCGACCCCGATCGAGACCATCACCCCCAGAGTGTGCCCGCCGGGACGTTGGATGTTGCTGAGGGCCTGACGCACCGACAACGCTCGCGGCATGGGCAGAGAATGCATGACCAAAAGAAACGCCTTCGCCGCGAGAACCAGCGCCGCGACGGCAACCAACAACCCGCCGATGAAAATACCGCCGATGGTCAGTGACCTGGCCTGCCATACGGAAAGCCCGGCAAGCCCGAGTCCAATCCCTGTCATCGCCACGGCACGAATAGGATCTCTTATCAGTAGCCTGGCTGAGCGTTGCCACCACGATATCTCGACTTGCAAGGGACGTCGACTGTCTCCCTCAACCTCTCGCCTAAAAATGGCCGCCGGCTTGATCTCTCGAATCGTGAGCAATGGCCACAGGCTGAACAACAGCGTCGTGAGGACACCCAAACCCAAACCCTTCGCCAGTGACGCCAGTGCCGCAGGTGAGAGCACCGACGAAAATTCAACCTGCCGCAGGAGATCGGTCGCGAGCAATGTCGCCACCGCCTGCGGCAACAGCCCCTGCAAGGCGAGGCCAATGCCAATGCCCATGATACTACCCACCACACCCAAGCCCACTGCCTGCCCCAAATACGACTGCATAATGGTCTTCGTCTCGGCTCCTAATGTTTTCAGAATCGCGATGGACTGAAACTTCTCACGGATAAAAGCTTGAATCGAGAGGGCGACCCCGATCCCGCCGACAAACAGTGCCGTCAATCCGACGAGTCCTAAATACCGGGAGAGTTGATCGAGAAACTGCTTGAGCTGCGGTTGAGCGTCCCGATAGGAGGACACTCGCGCGGACTCTCCGGCCAAACGGCTCCGAAGCTCGTAGAGAAGCGGGGACAGGGCGATGGAACCCGGAAGTTTCAGAAGGTGCCGTTCGCGCAAGCGACTCCCAGGCTTGACGAGATCGGCAGCCGCAAGGCCCTCTTGAGAAATCAGCACTCGCGGCCCCAAGCTAAACATGTTGGCCATTCGATCCGGTTCTGTGTGGATGATTCCGGTGATCCGGAATGATGCCTGGCCAATTTTAATCGCGTCGCCCAACACCAGCCCGAGCCGGATCAATAGAGCCTCTTGAACGACGGCCCCATGGCACGTCTCGCGGCAGGCATTTCCCGAAGGGTGTAGGAGCTCCTTCAAGGGCCGACTGGGCTCGATCTTTACGATTCCGTAGAGAGGATACTGTGATTCAACCGCCTTCAGCTCGACGAGCTGAGTCTCTTCCGGGGCGCCTCGGGAGCGGTCAACCCGTCTCGCCATCGCAACCAATTCACTCACACGGGTGGTGAGCACTCCTCGCTCATCGAGGCCCTGCAATACAGTGACCCCCTGAGGCCCCAGGGGTTTAGAAAGACGGATTTCCAGGTCTCCTCCAAGCAATCCTCGAGCTTCTTTTAAGACAGCCTGCTCGACATTGGCGGAAAAGAGAGATACCCCGACAACCGCCCCGACACCCAGCGCGATACAGGCAAGAAAATAGAGGAAGTGCCGCCAGGCTGATCGCAATTCCCGCCACGCCATGGTGAGCCAGAAGGGCATCATAGCTGGTGAGCAGGCACCGTGGGCTGGAGATAGGACAGCTGGTCGGACTCGACCCGGCCGTCCCGAAGGGTGATCACACGTTCCATGGAAGCGGCCAAGGTGTGATCGTGCGTGACCAGTACCAATGTCGTGCCGATGTCTCGATGCAGCGCCAGAATCAGGTCAATGACCTGCTGTCCGGTAGCCGAATCCAAATTGCCGGTCGGCTCATCAGCCAGGAGAATCGGCGGACGGCAAGCGAAGGCGCGTGCAACGGCCACCCGCTGTTGTTCTCCTCCCGACAGTTGGACCGGATAATGTGAGACCCGATGACCCAGCCCCACGGCTTGCAACAGTTCGGTGGCCCGTTGTCGAGCCTGGGAGTTCCCTGCAAGCTCAAGCGGGACCGACACGTTCTCCAGGGCCGTCAGCGTGGGAATGAGATGAAACGACTGAAAAATATACCCGACATTAGCCAGACGCAGTCGCGCCATCGCCTGCTCCCGTAACCCCGTGATTTCGACCCCATTGAGCCAAATAGTGCCGGAGGTCGGTCGATCCAGGCCTGCGATCAGCCCGAGGAGCGTGGACTTTCCGCTGCCCGAGGGGCCCACAATCGCGACCATTTGTTTGTCTGGTATCTCCAGCGAGATGTCATGAAGAATGGTTACCCCGTGGCCGGCGGCGGCCAGTTGCATCGTGACATGTTGAATGGCGATCATTTCAAGTAGGTTCCGATGGTAGTGCTACCCCCGAATGATTTTTCTATTATACTGTACAGGTGATGACCTGTTTGGGCCTCTTCCAATTCGCCGGCCGTCTGGGGACATGCTGCATGACTGCACTCGTGTTGGCCGGATGGCTCAGTTGCGATCAATCGCCTTCCTCAACCTCTCACTCCGAACCCAGCGCGCTTTCTGCTTCTCAATCATCTGTCGAGCAGCCAGCGCTGCATGAACCACTTCCCGCAACAGGGCTGTCCTCGGACAATCGACCGCGAATTGTCGCGTTTGGCGATAGCCTGACCGCCGGCCTTGGAATCTCCCCGGCGCAGTCCTACCCCATGCAGCTTCAAAAGCGACTCGATGCCTTAGGGTATCCCTATGAGGTACTCAATGCCGGTGTCAGCGGGGAAACCACGGCGGGTGGAGTTCGTCGAGTCTCTTGGATTCTCGCCGGCAAACCTGACATGGTGATACTTGAGTTAGGCGGGAATGATGGATTGCGGGGTTTGAGCCTCTCAGAAACCCGTTCACACCTTGATGCCATCATCAGACGGTTCAAGGAAGCGCACGTGCCCGTACTCTTAGTCGGGATGAAGCTCCCGCCAAATTATGGCGAGGAATATACGGCACGTTTCGAGGCGATGTACCAGGAATTAGCGACCACCCATGCGCTCCCCCTTATTCCATTCCTTCTTGAAGGAGTAGCAGGAGAGAAGACGCTCAATCAATCTGATGGCATTCATCCAACAGGGGAGGGGTATCGCATTGTGGTGAACAATGTCCTCGAGGGGCTCCTTCCCATCCTCAATGAAAAGCAGCCCGATCATTCAAAGAACAAAGCGCGAACCATCACGCCTGCCCGATAAGAGCACCGTCGTGCTTCCCGTCATGAATTCAAAATGGGAACTAACTCTTCTTGAAGAAGGTATCGTAGACCCCAAAAACCAGGACCACAGCGATCAAGGTATAGTAGAGGCCCGTGATCCCGCTATAATCCGGTGGACCTTCACTTACATTGGCAAATGCAGTGGTCGTCTGAAATGCAGCCAGCCCACTTACGAGTCCTGCGATCAACTTGTTCATGATTTCCCCCTATACTCAAGATATTCAGGAATCTGAAAAAGAGGGTCGATTGTACTGAAGGAACGATAGATGACGCAAGGGGGTTCATGGAGACGGGGTGGGAGGGATCGGATGGTAGTAGGGGGAGGCCCGTTCTCGCCCTCGTAGCCTTCTCAGACCTTGCCCAGACACTTCAGCATCGACGCCACATCTCGACAGATATCGGCTAAACCTTCCAATCGGCGTCCCTTTTCTGTCATAAGGCTCGCAATTGACTTCACTTCGACATCGAACTGCTCAATTTGTCGGGAAAGATCGGCGGTCTTATTGGCCGCCGCCTTATGATGATCAACTTCCCGCTGAAGATCTTTACAAATCACCTGTAACGATTTCAATTCTTTCACGGATACTTCGAGATCTTGGGTCAAGCGGGCCACCATCGCCTCTCGGTCGCGAAGGTCCATATCAAGTCCGGCCTGCGCGACCTCACGCTCCCGCCTCCGTTCATCCAGCTGCCGGATCACTTGAGTCCATGTCGACACCACGCCTGACCCCATGTTGGGTTGATCCGGAACGGGATGGTCGGTCTGGATCGCATGAACCACCTGCTGCATCCACTCGGTAAACTGCGTCAACTCGCTCAACTTCACATCACCCGACGGCATTGAAGCGGGGGCGATCGACTTGCCTGCTCTGAGGCGGAGGTTACCAGCTCTCGCCTGGGGGGCACTTTTCGGTTTGGACCACCGCTGATACTCAAGAAGGGCGGCCACGCCATGACGGCAAATCGGTTGCTCGGATAACGTACAGGAACACTTGGCTTCCAGATAACCCTGGCTTAGCCGAATAGTTTGTTCATACAACCCCGAGTTGCCCATGACCGACGAAGTCAACTCCGTGTCCGACGCATCCACCATCTGAACGCGGCGCTCCGCTTGATACTGTTTCCCGAGTTGAAAGGCGTTCGGCTGCACCACCGAGCTGATCATCGCCGCCTCCAATACACTGAGGCAGTCGGCCGAACATGCGATTCTTCCCTTCATAGTGCCACCTGTCGAATGATGAGTATTGTTAAGTCGCTGCTGCGTTCCCACGAATGATCGTCTCAGTTCCATGGATCACGATTCCCACGTCGACCCTCTCTTATCGGCACCGCCGGGGAAGTCCTTGAGAGCCCTGAGGTGTCAACCACACATAGTCGGCAATCCCTTCTTTCATGGCTTGCCATAGCTCTGCGGCTCGTCCCTCTTCGAATGTGGTCATGTAGACCGTCACCTGTGTAAGCCCCTCCGGAACTCTCCGAACCACGCGATTCGGCACCGGCAACCCGTACTGCACATGGCCTCCTCCTGTGTAGCTGAGTACAGGTCCTTGCACAGATTTCCCTTTAGGGAGTGCCCGCTGCAATGCCGCTACCACCGTCTTCGCCATGCCTTCGTCCCTCACCATCGACGCTTCATACATCGTCTGATAGTCTTCCGTTGATCCTCCTCCATGGCATTCCTGGATTTGAGACAGGATTCGAGTTCTATAGGGCGGATCATCGACGATCGTTTCACCCTCCATACCCCACCGTCGCCACTCCGGCTGCTCTTTGGCTTGCACCAGTCCTAGCTTGACGACCTGTCGAATCAACGGTTTGGGTGGATTCATCGCCAGCAGTGGAAGTTGGTGATCTTTGGCAAATTGCATCAACGGTTCGTAATCTTCAAAGGCCCCGCCCCAATTTTGCTTCCACAATGATCGTTCCAGAAATTCCAGCCGACTCGGCTTTTGTGAAGCAAGGTAGTGATCCAGGGCTTGCTGGCCGTCCCACCCGAACATTTCCATCGCGAGCACCGGTCGATGCCCCTCCCCGATAAGCGACGTGAGCACCGTCAACGCTGCCGCAATGTGAGCAGGATTATGATGTTCCTCTCCCATATAGATCACATCGTACGCCGCCAGCCCCTCCAGCCACTTGCCCATCGGCACCGACAGGCCGGTCCTTGCATCGATCACCTGCCCGGCTGCCCAGTCGTCCCTCTCCTGATGCATGACCATCAAGGAGCGGTCTTTCCCCTGGCAGCCGAACATGACAATCGCCAGACCGATGGTGGAGAGCCATCGGATCGCACTGCTCCAAAGAGGTTCGAAACAATCAGTCTGAGAACTACGCATCTCGTTTACCTAACATACGCATGATGTGGCGGCAAGACGGCACGCTTGACTCTTTTACGACACGCCCGATACTCTGCCATGCCTATGGAAACCGTGCCGCTTAGGTTTCGCCGGCCCACTCAACACTGAATGAATTGATGCATGAATGTTGATCCAGGCATCCTGGCTGCTTTTCGAAGACAGGTGACAACCATACGGTCCTTGGATGCGACCTCCTGGGATGCGTCCCGGCATCTGGTCACTCCATCGCACTGGCCGACGACCCTTAAAGCACTAATCGAAGCTATCGAGACTTCTGCCTTCCCTGACGCGATCAAGCACAGCCTCGGCGCCTCCCTTGCACAGGAACAAGCACGCTCGGGCGCTCCCTCCTGCGGCGAAGCGCTCAGGCATCTGACAGGGCTTCCGCCCACGAAAGCTCTACGTGCACTCTGCGTCCTCTTTGGACTCTCATCGACCCAACCGGCGAAGTGGCCGCTCCCCACCGTGACTGCGGATGCCGTCGATCGGTTCGTTCGGCAGCATCACACTCCCTTTGACCTTTTGAAGGAACAAGTTCCAGCTTCCGTCTTGGATCTGGGAGCAGGCGATTTGTCGTTCGCGGAGGAACTCGTCGCATGCTACCAGCCACGATTGGCCGCGCAAGGCAGACCGCTC
>JACCYV010000072.1 GCA_013696305.1 Nitrospira sp. | reverse complement strand
TCGGATAGGCGATCATCACATCGATGCTCGCCCGCCGGATGGCTTCCTTAATGACTTCACTGCCCGTATAGAACGACGGCGTGCGCGGCGCGTCCCGCATCATCTCCCGGGGATCGGTGAAGACTTGACCCTTTTTATTTTTTGTTCCGATGCGGGATTTTACTTCAGACATGGACTCGGCCTCCTTTCAATCGTTAAAAGTGCTTCCCTGCTCTTAGTTGGAAGCACTGGTCTTGGCTGATGTGACCCGTGGTTTAACTGTGCCTTTGAGTTTTCGAATCCAATCTCCTAGCTTCAAAATTTTCTCAACAGAGGCATCTCTAAAAGAAAGCATGGCATCTTCATGTCCGGCCTGGGCGCACATCGCGACTGTATAGCATGATGTTCCACCGCGGATAATCTTGAGTGACAGGTTTGCCTGGTGGCAGTGAACCCCGATGAACATGCAGCAGTCGATCTTGTTATGCCAAATTGTCAGGTTCGGATGGTTCGGATTAATTTCTACTTCGGGGTTGATTTTTGGATATTTAGGACGATAGTCCGGCATGGGAATCAGCATCGGTTTTTGTCCAGCCTGAACGCATTCCTTCAAAATTTCATACAGCTTTCTGACGGCGGCAGCCTTCTTGGCGGCTTTCTCATTCCATGCCCACAACACAAGAGGGCCAGGGAAGATGGTTGGTACCTGCGCCATGAGGAACTGCCGAGCCGCTTCTTCGTAGGCTTTTTCTTCAGGAACGATGACACCATTGATATGTGCCTCACCCGGATTGGGAAGATAGATACCCATCGAAGCGGCTGCCGGTGGTAGGAAGTGGTCAGGGCCTGGTAGCACGCGATACTGAGTCATTCGAACCTGCTCTCTTTTGGGGTTTAACAAACTTGGAGAAGGGATATCCTCGGTTATAGCGTGAGGTCGCACCACTCTATGCTTTCTGAAGGGTCCCTGCAACACGGCAGAAGGCCCACGTATGGGAAATTTAGGGCTAGCATGGCAGGAGAAATTTAGGCCCTTTGAGCTAGAATGTTTGGGCCTGCTCAAACAACTCTAAGTTCGCATTATAGGGGGCATTCTTCCATGGTGTCAATCTGACTGAGAGACATAACAACGCTGCTCGGATCTTCTCTTACACGTCCTCACTACTTTCCCTCGTTGATAAAATCTATTAAAAGGTTCTCTTACTTTTAATATTGTCAGGTAGGTTAGGCGGCGCTTGCGAAAGCGGCCTCCAGTATAGCCGCGAGGCCTGAAACCCCAATGTCTTTCTCGGACATGGGTTCAACCATAACGCAATCGTGTTCAAGTCTGCTGGCGAGTACCGTGAGAGGGCTGTGCGTTTAGGAAAATACTGACGCCGCAAGCAGTTTGTATTTTCATTCGTGGCCGCTGCCACGGCCTTTGGGGTCACAAAAAAATGGACTTGCACCTTCGTATCTACCGTCAATGGTTTATGTATTCCGCGGTCCCGGGTTAACGACCGACGTAATGCCGACAGCCGTTGCCGTATCTGCGTGGTCAATGCCGTCATCACGCTGGGGTATCTTCTCGGCACCTTCATCAGCCTTGTGAAGCATGATGAGCGTTCCACGAAGGTGGCCTTGTGCGTAATTTTTGAACCCGCAATCAAGTCCGCTTTTCAATGACGGGGAATGGCCGATCTTCCACGTCAGCGGGACGGTCGCGGATGGAGACGCCATCAATGATCTGCCCGCGCGGCTGGACCGCCGTGCTCACGTGTTTCACGCGTCGCATCTGCGTGGGATCGGAGATGCCCGATTAATTTTTTCTTGAGCACCTTTCTGGCTTGAATGATCGCGAAATTCCAATTTGGACCATCCCGAGAATTTTTCGGGTGGCTACTCCAACGTCAATTGGCTCGCGACGATCCTCTGGCGCATCGGATGTGGCGAAGCGGTATGATTTGGGCGTCGCGAGCGGATTTCACGGCTGAGGGGCGACTGTGCTCGACCGAGTGTGGAGGGGATCTGCCGGATTGAAGCATCCGTCGCCATGCCATTTTTTTCTCGCTCCGCCAGCGTCAGTGCTCAGCGCGACCGGTTACGAGCGGGAGAAATGAACCTCCCGTTCGAGGACAGCACACCATGAATCGATCCGGCGTGCTTGCCCGAGTGCCCGACCGATCTCGCCCAACGGCTGCCCGTTTCAACCGATGTCACAGGTCCGCTTTCCGGGCGGCAGACAAGCCTGGACGCCCATGTGTGCTGTGGCGATTTCCTCCAACTCCACTGGGCCCCAGATGGTGTTGCGTTGATCGCCTGAACCTATCGTGTCATATTTTTTGTGCGGCGGAAGGCAAAGGCAATACTTGTTGGAACGGATGGACCTCTACACGCTCAAATATCCCGTGAACTGCATAAGGGTCTTCTTGAGCAATCCGTTCTGCTTCTTCGAGAGAGCCGGCTTCGATAATGATCAGACTACCAGCTTGATCACCAAACGGGCCTGCCAGGATAACTCTGCCGTCGCGGCAAAGAAATTCCAGTCCGGCAAGATGCGCTGGCCGATGAATCTTCCGCTTTGCCTGGCCATCAGGCCCATCAAAGCCGAGAAGGACAAATTTCATTCAATGTGTCCCTAGGGGTGGCTAAACGGTAGTTCCATCAAGAGGATGACGATCTTTGTACCCACAAGAAGTCTCGTGCCACCACTGGATTTCGTCCTCGCCAAATTTCCAACATAAGTACACGATTCGGCCGCCAAGCTTGTATGGGAAATCGCATAGCCCCACATCCACGTCTTTGAGGACGACGCCCAGTTCATGAATGGCTTGCAAGCTTCCGCTAATCTCATGGAGGGCCCTAATGTAGAGCGCGCCTACGGAGCTTCCACCTCCCGATGACGCCTTCGCGCTGGCCTTACTCACCTCTTCCTTTGTACTTGCAATGACCGTCTTAGCCCGACGAACGGCGGTGAACCGTTGATTGAGATGAGGGATCAATTCGTTAGCCTCTGCCAGCGTGAAGATGCGCTCGGGCGTGTCGTGATCGGACTTTGCCATAAATGTTTCCAGGGGCGATCTTTAGCACATCACCCTGAGGGCTGCAACCGTGGCACTGTGCAGCATCTAGAGTTCTAGACAACTAACGGTCGAGCTTCCTGCATAGGGCTATGAGTTAATGATCTAGCATAGCTAAGGATGTCATCACTTCCTCTAGGGACAGGCTTTAATCTGTTGACATTGTTCGTGATGGACGCTAGAATTGAAATAACTTCGCTATTCTAGAAAAGTAGCTTTATCTTCTTGACGCCAGCTTCCGAGACCCTTCTCAAACGAAACATCCCAATGTATATTATCGGTCACTCGTGTATATAGTGTGTATCTCGATTTCCGCAAAAATCTAAACCGACAGCGCCTCCATCTAACCATCCTGCCGTAAATAGCCAGCAGGTCGACACGTAGACAATCACTTCTGTGAATTCATTCATGAGCACTAAATCGTTTTTCTCATTTTGGGGAGCTATCAGGTTGAGAGCCTGATAGGAAAGAGGTATGACACAGGTTAAGGCGGAAGTTATGCACCTTGCGGAACTCAAGCAGAAATCGATCGCTGATCTGAATGAGGTGGCGCGCGAACTGAAGATCGAAGGGGCGGCCAATCTGCGTAAGCAGGAGCTCATTTTTGCCATTCTTCAGGCTCAGACAGAAAAAAACGGAGTGGTGTTCGGCGAGGGGGTCTTGGAAACGTTGCCGGATGGGTTTGGATTTCTTCGCGCTCCCGACTCCAACTATCTGCCGGGTCCAGATGACATTTATATTTCCCCCTCACAGATTCGACGATTCAATCTCAGGACGGGCGACATTGTCTCAGGTCAAATACGTCCGCCGAAAGAGAGCGAGCGGTACTTCGCATTGCTCAAGGTGGAAAAGGTCAATTATGAAGATCCGGAGGTTGCACGTGACAAGATTCTTTTTGATAACCTCACACCTCTCTATCCCGAAGAGCGACTGAATCTGGAGTTTGATCGTGAAGAGTACTGCACGCGTGTAATGGATCTCACGACGCCGATTGGTAAGGGGCAGCGCGGTCTGATCGTCGCGGCTCCTCGAACCGGAAAAACAATGCTATTGCAGGCAATCGCCCGTGCCATTTTGAAAAATCATAAAGAAGTCACCTTAATTGTCCTTCTAATAGACGAGCGACCGGAAGAGGTGACGGATTGGCAACGACAGGTGAAGGCGGAAGTCATCAGTTCTACCTTCGACGAGCCGGCACAGCGCCATGCCCAGGTCGCGGAAATGGTATTGGAAAAGGCGAAGCGGCTGGTTGAACACAAAAAAGATGTGGTGATTTTACTTGATAGCATTACCCGCTTGGCTAGGGCCTATAACACAATTGCGCCTCCCAGCGGGAAGGTCCTTTCCGGCGGCTTGGATTCCAACGCTTTGCAGCGCCCCAAACGCTTCTTTGGCGCAGCGCGGAACATTGAAAACGGCGGAAGCTTGACGATTATGGCCACAGCCTTGATCGACACGGGTAGTCGCATGGACGATGTAATTTTTGAGGAATTTAAAGGAACCGGCAATATGGAAGTGCATCTCGATCGGCGTCTGGCCGATAAACGCCTTTTCCCGGCGATCGATATCAGTCAGTCCGGGACTCGAAAAGAGGAGTTGTTGGTCGACCGCGACCGGCTGAACAAGATGTGGATCTTGCGAAAGGTTTTGAGCCCCTTGGGTACGATGGAGGCCATGGAGTTCCTCATGGACAAAATCGGTGGCACCAAAACCAATCAAGAGTTTTTGCAATCGATGAATCGCTAAGCGCGCGCTTGCCAGTGCGTATTACTCCAGTGTAAAGTTGTGCACCCTGGCGAGCAGGACCGGGTCGAGTCAATGAACCAAGGACTGTATAGGAGAGGTATGCAAAAGGGAATTCATCCAGTCTATCGTGAGGCTATGGTGCATTGTGCTTGCGGAAATACGTTCAAGACGCGCTCCACTATTGGGAACATTAAGGTCGACATTTGCGCCGGATGCCATCCATTCTTTACAGGAACACAAAAAATCGTCGATACGGAAGGGCGTGTCGAACGGTTCAAGAAGAAGTACGCCAAAAAAGATAAGTAGGCTTCAGTCAAGGACACCATGGAGACCCTGCTTCCTTTTGGAGCAGGGTCTTTGTTTTTTTGAGCCAGGCGGCTTAAAGCCGGAATGGGCATCGACATGGAAGAAGTGCTGATCAAGAAGTGGGAGGGGATTGCGGCGCGTTTTCGAGAGTTGACCAATCAGCTCATGGACCCGATCATCCTTAATCAGCCCGGCATGATTCATAAGCTCAACAAGGAACGGTCGGAGTTAGAAACGCCGGCGCTTCAATTTGTCGCGTATTGTGAGACGAGGAAACAGTTGAGCGAGGTGTCGGCCATGCTCCAGGATTCCTCAACGGGCACTGAAATGACGCAGTTGTTTGCGGATGAGAGCGAGCACCTGAAACAGCGCCTGCAGGATCTCGAAAGCGGCGCCAAAGACTTTTTTACGCCGAAAGATCCGCGCGATGAGAAGAATGTGTTTCTGGAAATCCGGGCTGGAACAGGCGGAGATGAAGCCGCATTGTTTGCCGGAGATCTTCTCCGCATGTACCTCAAATACTCTGAGCGTCACCGACTTCGTTTGGAGGTCGTCGACGCATCCGAAACGGGCATCGGCGGGTATCGGGAAGTCATTGCCTTGCTCGAAGGGAAAGGGGCGTATGGGCGGCTTCGACACGAGAGTGGCGTGCACCGTGTTCAGCGTGTTCCCACGACGGAGGCAAGCGGCAGAATTCATACCTCCACGGTGACAGTGGCGGTGATGCCGGAGGTTGATGAGGTCGAAGTCAACATCGATCCGAAGGATTTGCGCATCGATACGTTTTGTTCGTCCGGGGCCGGTGGTCAGAGTGTCAATACAACATATTCGGCGGTCAGGATTACGCACCTCCCCTCAGGTGTCGTCGTCAGTTGCCAGGATGAGCGATCGCAGCTTAAGAACCGGACCAAAGCCATGCGGACCTTGCGCGCGCGTATTGTCGAGGCCGAGCGGGAAAAACAGGACGCGGAAATCGCACAAAACCGGAAGGCGCAGGTCGGAACGGGGGACCGGAGTGAAAAGATTCGCACCTACAACTTTCCACAAAACCGTGTGACCGATCATCGCATAGGCTTGACGGTGCATAAGCTGGACCAAGTGCTGGCCGGTGATCTGGAAGAGATCGTCCAGGCGTTGCGTGCGCACTATGAGCAACTGGCCACGATGGAGTCCCGATGAGTGCACGAGGATTTGGGATCGCTGTCGTTCCTGGAAACACCATCGGAGCATTGCTGACTGAAGTCGCGGATACCCTAAAAGATGCCGACATCGAACAGCCTACGCTGGAAGCGGGCTGGTTGTTGGAGTTTGTCCTCCATCTGTCGCCGCTCATGCAGCGGTTGAGGCCGGAGCGCCAGGTGACGGTTCCAGAATGGGCGAGCGTGCAGGCAGTGGTTGCACGGCGTGCCAATCGCGAACCGCTACAGTACGTACTCGGTACAGAGGAGTTTTGTGGGCGCGAGTTCCGTGTCACGCCATCCGTGCTGATTCCCCGGCCGGAGAGTGCGTTACTGGTCGAGGAGACCGTGCGTCGGTGCAAAGACAATTTCATGGCAACCGTGGTGGACGTGGGTACCGGTTCCGGTTGTCTGGCTGTGTCAGTGGCGGCAACTTTACCGGAAGCGCGAGTGCTGGCAATCGATGTGTCGCCAGAGGCTTTAACGGTGGCCCGAGTCAATATGGCGCAACATGGAGTAGAAAAGCGGATCGATTGCTTCTGTGGGGATCTCTTGTCTCCGTTGAACGATAAGCTGGCGAATCAGGTGGATGTGATTTTCTCCAATCCCCCTTATATCGCAGAGATCGATTGGATGGCGCTACAGCCGGAAGTCCGATGTTTCGAGCCGCGTCTCGCGTTAGCCGGAGGTCGAGACGGCATGGATTTGCATCGGCGGCTTCTGCAGCAGGCCCCAACGTATCTCAAAGACGGGGGTGTTCTTCTGATGGAAGTGGGATTAGGCCAAGCCCAAGTTGTCTGCCGCCAGGCGGAGGAAAGCGGATGGTTCTCCACGTTTGAGGTGCTGCGGGACGAAGGCGGGATAGCCCGTGTGGTCTGTTTTGAGAGGAAAGCCGGTGGAGCGAGCCTCTGAATTGCCGTGTCACAACGCCGTCCGTTTCGCGCAGACTGACTCATAAATGCAATGGATCAAATCGTTATTCAAGGCGGGAGACCGCTCCGAGGTGAGGTTCGCACAAGCGGGGCCAAAAATGCGGCGCTGCCGATTTTAGCCTCGACGATTCTCGGGGCCGGCGAGTGTGTATTGTCGAATATGCCCCGAGTCGTAGACGTGCTGACGATGGGAAAGCTCCTCGGCATGTTGGGGGTAGCGGTTACTCACGAAGGCGACCATACGATTGTACAGGCACAGACGGTTGCTTCTACCGAAGCGCCGTACGATCTCGTTCGAACGATGCGGGCGTCTGTCTTGGTGTTGGGTCCTCTAGTGGCCCGGTTGGGAGAGGCCAAGGTATCTCTTCCTGGTGGCTGCGCCATCGGGTCTCGGCCGGTGAATTTTCACCTGGCAGGCTTGGAGAAAATGGGAGCCACCGTCGAAATCGAACATGGCTATATCAGGGCTACGGCCCGCCGCTTAAAAGGCTGCCGAATCTATTTCGACACGCCCAGCGTGACCGGTACCGAAAATCTCATGATGGCGGCAGTACTTGCTGATGGCACTACCGTGCTTGAAAATGCAGCCAAGGAGCCGGAAATCACCGATCTGGCGACGTTTCTCGTTAAACGAGGCGCGCGCATCCTCGGGGCTGGAACCGACATGGTGACGATTGAGGGGGTGACCGCTCTGCACGGTGCGGACCATGAAGTGATCCCGGACCGCATTGAGGCCGGGACCTATTTAATCGCTGGAGCCATTACAGGCGGCCAGGTGGTCGTCGAACGTTGCCGGACGGAGCATATGGAGCCTTTGTTGGTGAAATTGCGCGAGAGTGGCGTTGAGCTGACTGAAGAAAAGGAACGGGTTTGCTTGAAAGTCACGGGACGCTTGAAGGGGACGAACGTGCGCACATGCCCACATCCAGGCTTTCCCACCGACATGCAGGCCCAGTTTGTCGCGCTTATGGCAGTGTCCGAAGGAACCAGCGTTGTCACGGAAACCATCTTTGAAAGCCGCTTCATGCATGTAGAAGAGTTGCGCCGCATGGGGGCGGATATTCGAGTCGAAGGAAATCGGGTCGTGATCACCGGGAAGGAACAATTAACAGGCGCTCCAGTCATGGCGTCGGACCTTCGAGCCAGTGCCGGACTCATCGTAGCCGGGCTCGCCGCCGAGGGAACGACTGAAGTCTCGCGCGTCTACCATCTCGATCGGGGCTACGAGTTACTCGAAGAAAAGTTACGGGCGCTGGGAGCAAGCGTGGAACGCAGAAAGGGGACGTGACAGTGGGGGCAAGGAGAGCGCAGAACGAGAAGCTGCAGGGCCTGACGATTGCGCTATCCAAGGGGAAATTGCTGGCACCTGTCCTGCATCTTCTAAAGCAGGCTGGATACTACAGTCCCGGGCTTTCCGTGGAGAGTCGAAAGTTAGTGTTCGCCTGTTCGTCCAAGTATGCCACCTTTCTCATCGTGAGGCCGACCGATGTACCCACCTATGTCGAGCATGGGGCGGCGGATGTGGGAGTGGTCGGCAAAGATGTATTGCTGGAACAGGATAGTGACGTCTATGAGCCGTTGGATTTGAAGGTGGGAGCGTGTAGAATCTCGGTCGCAGCGCTGCAGGGGCGAGCTTCGCCGGACCGATGGTCGTCGAAGATTCGGGTCGCCACCAAGTATCCCAACGTTACCGAGCGCTATTTCAACGAGCGCGGGATTCCGGTTGAGATTGTGAAACTGTACGGATCTATCGAACTGGCTCCGCTTGTAGGATTAGCCGACCGAATCGTCGATCTAGTAGAAACCGGAAGTACTCTGAAGGCGCACGATCTGGCAGAGGTTGAGGTCATTACTCATTCAACCGCCCGGCTGGTTGTGAATCGAGCCAGCCTGAAATTGAAACATGAACCGCTGACGGCGTTGATTGAGCAATTGCGGGTAGCGGTGGCTGATAAGCATGTCGGCCAACCAGCTCCGCGCCGCCGGTAGCCCTGCGTTCTCCAAAGAACGACACCATCTCCCGGTAGCCATGACAGAAGTAGGACGGATGGTATGACCATTATTTCGAGTTCCGATCGAGCCTTTGCCAAGACGTTGCGAAAAATTGCGACCCGCTCGCGGTCTCAAAGTGCAGGTGTCGAGAAGAGCGTACGTGCGATTCTCCAGGCCGTCGAACGAGGCGGGGATCGTGCGGTGCTACGTTACACGAAGAGGTTCGATCGCCTATCCTTGAAACTCGATCAAGTGCGTGTGAGTTCGCAGGAAATCAAGGACGCGTATTACCGCATTCGCAAAGATGAGGGCGACTCCCTTCGGTATGCCGCCGAGCGCGTACGACAATTTCACGAGCGACAGCGCACCAAAACCTGGATGTACCAGGAACACACGGCAACCCTCGGCCAGATGGTCACACCTCTTGATGCGGTCGGCGTCTATGTGCCTGGCGGCAAGGCTGTCTATCCGTCGTCGGTGTTGATGTGTGCCATTCCTGCGAAAGTAGCGGGGGTGCGGCGGACCGTCATGTGCACGCCGACACCGAAAGGGGAGATCAATCCGTATCTGTTGGTGGCTGCGGATATCGCGGGCGTTGATGAAATTTACCGTGTCGGTGGAGTACAAGCGATCGGCGCCATGGCGTTCGGTACGAAGACCATCTCGAAGGTCGATAAGATTGTGGGGCCCGGGAATATCTTTGTCGCGACGGCAAAGCGCTTGCTGTACGGTACGGTCGGCATCGATATGGTGGCGGGTCCCAGTGAGCTGTTAGTGGTAGCAGACGACGACGCCAAACCGGCGCATGTCGCTGCGGACCTGCTCTGCGAAGCCGAGCATGACGAAGATGCGCAGGTCTACCTGGTCACAACGTCGGCCTCGCTCGCTAAAGAAGTGGTGCGATTGATCCACGTTCAGCTGAAAAGCCTGCAACGAGAAAAGATTGCGGCGAAATCGATTGCACGGCACTTTGTGGCATTCGTGGTTCCGACCATGAACGCGGCCATCGAGGTGGCGAACGAGATTGCGCCTGAGCACCTGACTATCTCGGTCGATAGGCCGTTCGATTATCTCGAGCAGATTCGCCATGCCGGGGCCTTGTTTTTGGGGCGCAACACGCCGCCGGCCGTGGCGGATTATGTGGCCGGTCCGAACCATGTGCTACCCACCGGCGCGACCGCCCGCTTCTTTTCTCCGCTCTCGGTAAGCGATTATGTAAAAGTCAGCAACCTCGTGCATTACAGCAAGGAAGAGTTGACGAAGGTTCAAGATCATATCGTCCGACTGGCGCGGATCGAAGGCTTCGATGCGCACGCCAAATCAGTCCAAAGCAGGTTCTCATGAAAAAGAATGAAGCTCCTAGGCAGGCCTCGCTGCATCGCGCCACGAAAGAAACTGAGATCCGCGTCGAGTGGATCCTGGATGGCAGTGGGCAGGGGAAGATCGATACCTCGATCCGGTTCTTCGACCACATGCTGGAGCTCATGGCCAGGCATGGGTTCTTCGACCTGACGGTGCAGGCCAAAGGGGATATTGACATCGACGAACACCACACGGTGGAGGATGTCGGGATTGTCATGGGCAAGGCTTTGCATCAGGCGCTGGGAGAGAAAGCAGGAATCAAGCGATTCGGGTGGGCGTCAGTGCCATTGGATGAAACCCTCGCGCAGGTGACCGTCGATCTCAGCGGACGTCCGTACCTGGTGTACAATGTGAATTTGCCGGATCGAAAAATCAAATCATTCGATCTGGGTCTGTTCGAGGATTTTTTTCAAGCCTTTGTGACGCACGGGGGACTGAACCTCCACGTGAATCTCCAGTACGGACGTAATCCACACCACATCATGGAAGCCATCTTCAAGGCGTTAGCCAAAGCGTTGGACCAGGCCACGATGTTGGAAGAGCGTCTGTCGGGGACCGTGTTGTCGACCAAAGGGAGTCTCTAAGCGAACCGGTGGTGTGGGGGGAGGTAGACATTCGCCGTCTCGCCACACCCCAGATCTCCATGGTTCATCTACTACCGCAACTATGATTGCCATCATCGACTATGGCATGGGCAACCTTCGGAGCGTCCACAAGGCCTTCGAGGCGGTGGGGCACCAGGCCGTGGTGACGCGTGATGCTCGCGTGATCGCCGACGCCAGTCATGTGGTGTTGCCGGGCGTGGGGGCATTCGGCGATTGCATGGCGAATCTAGAGCGATATGAGCTCATAGCGCCGATCCATACCGCCATCCAGTCCGGCAAACCCTTCCTGGGCATCTGCCTGGGACTGCAATTGCTATTTACCGAGAGTGAAGAGTTCGGTTCGCACAAGGGGCTCGGCATTATTCCAGGCCGGGTAAGAAAATTCGTGCTGGATCCAGCGCGGAAGGTGCCGCATATGGGATGGAATGAAATTGAAATCGTGCGACCTGTGCCACCATTTGAGGGGCTCAGCACCGGCAGTCATTGTTATTTCGTGCACTCCTACTATGTCGAACCGGTTGACTCCAGCGTGGTTGCAGCGGTGACCGAGTACGGCCATCCATTTGCTTCTGCGGTGTGGAAAGGGAACGTCGTTGCCTGTCAGTTTCATCCTGAAAAGAGCCAAGCCGTAGGGCTTCAGATCATCAAGAATTTTGGGTCCTGGACGTGAGGGTCTCGTATCCCCATGTCTTCTTGGTCTCGATGGTTCTGTTGTTCTTGCCGGGCTGCAGCGGGAAAAAAGTCACAACCAAGGCGTCATCGCAGCCGAATAAGTATCAGATCCACAAGATTGCTCTCATCCCGTTTGACACCATGGCGACTCCTCAAGCGGTGTCATCGAAAGGGCCATCATTACCCATACCTTCTGGTGCACGGCGATCCGAGGCACCCATCGCGTTCCCCCCGATGAGGCATCAGGGCGTGCAGACCACTCATGTCGTCCCGCCGGCCGCGGGTGAGAAAGTCACGGACCTCATGTGGGGCAAGCTCAAGACACGTTCCGGCTTGCAAGTACTCTCCCCCGGAGACGCGGCAGCGGTGGCACGGGAGCTTGCGGGAGGGGCTGCGCCGGAAATAGTCCCGGCCCATATGATCGCGCAGCGTCTAAGGGCCGATGCGGCATTGAGCGGAAAGGTGCTGGTGTATCAGGAACGTGTCGGCGGCCGGCTAGGGGCGGATCCTCCCGCTGCCGTCGGGTTTGAAGTGAAATTGGTGGCTCCGGATGGCATGGTCCTGTGGGAGGGGAACTATTACGAGAGGCAGCGGCCGATGATCGAAGATATAGTGGGCTTTTTTCAACGCTACGGGATGTTTGTGACGGCAGAGGAGTTGGCGGCCTATGGTGCCGCTGCGTTGACTGACGCGTTTCCATTCGGCGGCGCAACTGAATAGTCTCAATAAGTGCCTTACTGGAAGGTGTATGCATGCGCGTGATTCCAGCGATCGACCTAAAGGACGGCCGATGTGTGCGGCTGAAACAAGGCGACATGGCCGCTGAAACCGTCTATTCAGATGACGTTCCATCGGTGGCTCGACGCTGGCAACAGCAGGGAGCTGATCTCATTCATGTGGTGGATCTCAACGGTGCCGTGGATGGTGAGCCGAAAAATCTCGCGCAGATCGAAGCGGTTATGAAGGCGGTCAGCATGAAGGTACAAGTCGGGGGTGGCATCCGCACCATCGACACGGTGCGACGGTATTTTCATGCGGGTGTGGCGCGTGTGGTATTGGGAACCGCCGCCCTCACGGATCGAACATTTTTGGTTCAGGCCTGTCAGGAGTTTCCCTGGCGTATCTTGCTGGGCCTGGATGCGCGAGATGGCAAGGTGGCTGTAAAGGGATGGACCACGGTCTCTGCGACGAAAGCCACCGATCTTCTCAAGGAACTAGCGGACCTCCGGGTGGGCGCGGTCATTTATACTGACATCGCGCGGGACGGCATGTTGAGCGGGCCGAATCTCGTCGCCTTGCGGGAGGTCGTCGAGCTGTCATCGTTTCCGGTCATCGCGTCCGGAGGAATCACCCGTGTGGAAGATCTGCAAGCGGTTCAGTCACTTGGTCCGCGAGTGGAAGGCGCCATAGTCGGGAAGGCCTTCTATGACGGCAAGCTGGACTATCGCGAAGCGCTCGCATCGCTTAGCCAGGGATGAGGATGGAAGCGGACGCGTCAGGGTGCTCATGCTGACCAAACGCATCATTCCCTGTTTGGACGTCAAGGACGGTCGAGTCGTCAAGGGGGTGAGTTTCGTCGATCTGCGGGACGCCGGTGATCCGGTCGAAGTAGCCACCATCTATGATCGTGAAGGCGCGGACGAATTGTGCTTTCTAGATATCACCGCCTCGCATGAAAACCGCAAGACCATCATTGATGTCGTGAAGCAAACTGCGGCCCGGGTCTTCATGCCCCTTACGGTCGGCGGCGGCGTGAGGACGCTGGAGGACATTCGAGCGTTGCTCAATGCGGGGGCCGACAAGGTCAGCATCAATACCACGGCGGTGCAGCGGCCCGAGTTTGTCCGCGAGGCCGCACAGCGATTCGGCACGCAGTGCATCGTGGTGGCGGTCGACGCCAAACGATCAGAACACCTCGGTCACTGGGAGGTTTTTACCCATGGAGGCCGAAATCCAACCGGCCTTGACGCCGTCGAATGGGCGCAACGCATGGAGCGGTATGGCGCCGGAGAAATTCTCTTGACCAGCATGGATCAGGATGGTCGCCAGACTGGATACGATCTGGCATTGACTGCGATGGTAGCGGAACATTCAACGATTCCGGTCATTGCCTCCGGCGGAGTGGGAACCTTGGAACATTTGTATGATGGGTTGGTAAAAGGCAAGGCGGACGCGGTGCTGGCCGCATCGATTTTTCATTTTCGGACCCAAACTATTCAACAGGCAAAGACCTATTTGCGCGACCGTGGCGTGCCGGTTCGCTTAAGTACTGAGTAAAGACGCGATGTCGAAGGACACTCAAAACGTAACGTTTGACGGGCAGGGACTGATTCCGGCTGTGATCCAGGATTGGTTTGACGGGACCGTGTTGATGGTGGGTTACATGAACCAAGACGCTCTTGCCAAAACTCTTCAGATGCGATCCGTCCACTTTTGGAGCCGCTCGCGTCAGAAGCTGTGGGAAAAGGGCGAGACCTCCGGGCATTTTCTGCGGGTAAAGGATCTGTTCATCGATTGTGATCGCGATACGATTCTCGTGAAGGCCGAGGCAGTCGGACCAACCTGTCATACGGGAGAGCGGGCCTGCTTCTTCAACCGAGTTGATGAGCACGGCATCGCCGGAGACGTTCCGACAGCAGAGGCTTGGGGCGGTATTTTGGAGGGCGTACTTCGCACTATTTCCCAACGACGGACTCATCCGCAGCCTGATTCCTATACCACCAAACTCTTTGAAGGCGGCCACGACAAGATTCTCAAAAAAGTGGCTGAAGAGGCCGGCGAAGTCCTGCTCGCATCCAAAGGCGGCAAGCGCGAAGAAATCATTTACGAAGTCGCAGACCTGTTCTTCCATACTCTCATGGTTCTCGGTTATCACGGCATCGCGCTGCAGGATGTCTATCACGAACTGGGCAAGCGATTCGGCAAATCGGGACTGCGGCAGCAAACGGAGAAGGTCTAGCATGAGTGCCTGCATTTTCTGCCGCATCGTCGACGGCGATATTCCTGCGAAGATCGCGCTTGAGGATGAACAGGCGCTGGCATTCGAAGACACCAATGCTCAGGCACCCGTACATATCTTGGTCATTCCCAAGCGGCATATCACGTCAGTCGACGACTGCCGGGAGTCAGACCAGGCATTGTTGAGCCATCTCTTATTGACCTGTTCGAAGGTGGCGAGGATCAAAAATCTAGCGGAATCCGGTTATCGGATCGTCACCAATATCGGAGCGGACGGCGGGCAGACCGTCCCTCATCTTCATTTTCATGTACTCGGTGGAAGGCACATGGCATGGCCTCCAGGGTAGTAAGCTGCTCTGATTGATTGACACTCGTGGCGACCGTTTGTTAGGCTAAACGGTCAACTTTCAGGCGCATTCAATGCATACCAACCAACAACTTCGTGGTTGGATCTCTTACGGGCGCAAGCGAGGACCGCCGTGGGCCAAGGCCTGATTTCGGACGACGTCATCAACCAAATCAGAGACCGGGTGGATATCACGGAGATCGTGGGCCAACATGTGGCTTTGATCCGGGCCGGCCAGAACCTTAAAGGCTTGTGTCCGTTCCATCAAGAAAAGTCTCCCTCCTTCACGGTCAGTTCCTCCCGACAGATCTTTCACTGTTTCGGATGCGGAGCCGGCGGGAATGTGTATACGTTTCTCATGAAGTTGACGGGTGCCGGTTTTCCTGAGATTGTCCGTGACTTGGGACGCAAAGCGGGGGTGGACGTTCCCGAATCGACCGGTGGTTATTCCAGCCATGAACGTACGCAGCTGGGACGGCTGGAGCAGCTCAATGCCGCCGCCGGTGCGTGGTACCAGCGGATGTTGATGGAAGAGACGGGAGGAGCTCATGCCCGGGCCTATCTCGAGGGGCGCGGCATTCATCCTGACACCACGATGCAGTTCCATCTGGGGTATGCGCCATCCGAGTGGGATGGACTCACCAAAGCCATGCTCAAAGAAGGCTTCGTTCCCGCGGATCTCGTGGCGGCGGGTTTGTCCATCCCACGGGATCAGAGTGGGCAGCAGAAAAGCGTCTTGGCAGGACACTACGATCGCTTTCGTTCGCGGGTAATGTTTCCAATCCTGGATTTGCGCAAGCGGGTCGTCGCGTTCGGCGGGCGAATTCTCGGGGAGGGAACGCCTAAGTATTTGAATTCTCCTGAGACTCCGTTGTTTAAGAAGGGGCAGACTCTGTTTGCAATGGATGCGGCACGCGAAGCGGCTGGCCAGCATCAAACCGTGATCATTGTCGAGGGGTATTTCGACGCCGTCGCGTTGCATCAAGCAGGCATTCGTCAGGTGGCCGCAACCTTGGGGACCGCCTTGACAGCCGAACACATTACGATCATCAGGCGGTTCGCTTCAAATGTCGTGTTGTTGTTCGACCCTGACCAGGCCGGAGTTCGGGCAGCATTGCGGACGCTCGACTTGTTCGTCAACAGCGGTATGAGCGTCAAGGTGGTCTCGCTGCCTGAGGGCGAAGATCCGGATACCTACGTGCGGCAATACGGAGCCGATGGATTTACGTCTCTGCATCGAGCGGCTCCAAGCCTGTTGGATTTTGCCGTGGAGCACAGCCTGCGGACGGCTGAGTCGGGAACCATTGAAGACCGCATCCGGGCCGTGGATGCGGTCCTGCGCATTCTTCAAAAGAGTGCACATCCCATTGAGCGGGAAGAGCGGATTCGTCTTGTGGCAGAACGGTTGGGGCTCAGCCAGCAGCGGTTGATTGATCGTTATCCGGCCCTTGCCTCTGAAGACCAGAGGCGGAATTCGGTTCGCGCACCGGAACCGTCTCCTGTCACTCTGCCGAAACCGAAAAGTAATCCAGAAGAGCGTGATTTGGCGCACCTGCTGGTTCACGGAAGCTTGTCACCCGTCGATCTTCGACAGTTGTCGCCGGACGCCTTTTCGGCACCGGCCTACCGTCGGCTGATTACATGCGCATTAGGGCATCTCGGGCAGGACGGGCGGGTGTCCGTTCAGGACCTGCTGAACGATCTGATCAATGATCAGGAGTGCGGCCCGCTGATGACGGAATTGTCGATGTCGGAGCAACATTATGATGACGTTCCGGCGCACATTGCCGGATGCTTGGAGACGCTTGAGCGGAGAGGCCGCGAGCGGAGCTTGGGTGCGCTCATTCAGGAATTGAGGACGGCAGAACGTGAGCGGCGAGAGGATGATGTGCATCGCCTGAATAGACAAATTAACGATATGCGGATTCGGAAAGCCGGCGCAGCGCCGGCTGCGCTGACGTCTGCGGTGAAGGAGTAGGTATGCCGAAACAAGAATTACTCGGCGAGGTGAAGAAACTCATCAATCTGGGGAAAGAGAAGGGCTTTCTCACGTACGACGATCTCAACAGCACCTTGCCCGCGGATGTTGTCTCATCGGACCAATTCAGCACGATCATGACGATGTTCGGCGAAATGGATATTGAGATTGTCGAATCCGCCGAAACAGAGCGTGCCCCGAAGGCCGCCGATGGTGAAGAGGCCGTCGAGGAAGCCGAGGAAAGCGAGGCCCCCGAGGAAAACGAAAAGGAAATCGATCTGACACCGGGTGCGCTCAGTCGTACCGACGACCCTGTCAGGCTGTACTTGAAGGAAATGGGAAGTGTGGCGCTGCTGAGCCGTGAGGGCGAGATCGAAATCGCCAAGCGCATCGAGGAGGGCAAGAAAGATATTGCCACAGTCGTCTATGGCTTGCCGATGACCTTGGAGTTCGTACTGAATCTTCGGGACCAGCTCAAGAGCGGCAAGATCGATGTGCGCGAGATCGTGCCGGTGGTGGAGACGGAAGAAGACTTCGAAGAAGAAGCGGTCGAAAAAGACTATGAAGAGCTGCGGGTCAAAACGTTGGACTCCCTGAATACGGTCCGCAAGGTTTCCGCTTCGCTGAAAGACTTATACGACAAGGCACGCCATGCCGGCGCCGATCCCGAAAAACTGAAACGCCTGCGTAAACAAATCGATACGGTACGCGGGCAGGTTGTCGACAAGATGGAATCGGTGAATTTGCACGGCGTCCTAAAAGACCGGATGACGCAGCGGGTCCGCGATCTCAACCTGGTTTTTCGCACTGCGGAACGGGAAGTGACGAGCTGCCAGCGGCGGCTGGGAGTCGGCGGTGAAGCAGGCGCAGAACTCTTGAGGCGGTTGTGCCGGACCCACAAGGATCTCCTCGTAGTCAAGCGGAGGACGGGGCTCTCCGAAGAGGTGTTGCAAGACATCAAGAAGCACTATCAAGCGGCCAAAGGCCGCATTCGCCAGCTGGAAGCGGAAGAGGCTTTGGTGTCCGCCGAGGAGATCAAGGATGCGGTCAAGCACCTCGACGTAGCCGAAGAAAAGGTCAAACGAGGCAAAGCCGAACTCGTGGAGGCGAACCTGCGTTTGGTCGTGAGCATTGCCAAGAAGTATACAAACCGCGGGTTGCAGTTTTTGGATCTGATTCAAGAGGGCAATATCGGCCTCATGAAGGCGGTCGATAAGTTCGAATACAAGCGCGGGTACAAATTCAGCACCTATGCCACCTGGTGGATTCGGCAGGCGATTACTCGCGCGATTGCCGATCAGGCCCGAACCATCCGCATTCCGGTTCATATGATCGAAACAATCAATAAACTCATCCGGACGTCGCGACATCTGGTGCAAAAACTCGGTCGTGAACCGACACCGGAGGAAATTGCGGAACGCATGGATCTGCCGCTCGACAAGGTGCGGAAAATTCTGAAAATCGCGCGCGAACCGATTTCTCTCGAAACCCCGATCGGCGAGGAGGAAGACAGTCATTTGGGGGACTTTATCGAGGACAAGAAAGCGGTGTCGCCGTTGGAAGCGGCCATTCGCTACGATTTGCAGCGCCAGATCAACGGCGCATTGGAAACGCTCACGCCCCGAGAGGAAAAGGTTTTACGTAAACGGTTCGGCATCGGCGAGGCCACGGATCATACGCTCGAGGAAGTGGGGCAGGACTTCGAGGTGACACGCGAGCGCATCCGGCAAATCGAAGCCAAAGCGCTGCGCAAACTCCGGCATCCGAGCCGCAGCAAGAAGTTACGGAGCTTTGTGGAGAGCCTCTGAGATTTTCAGTCGCGCGCGGTTTGACTCTGTCTGACCGGCAGCCTAGAATCACCATTCGAATCGGGAAGAGCGTGTGTATGCCAAGTGAACGGTGGGCATTCCCGATGCTATGACGCATGACGAAGGTTGAGGTCAGGCCATGGCTCGCAGGGCTGGGCCCATAGCTCAGGTGGTTAGAGCGGCTGACTCATAATCAGCTGGTCCTAGGTTCAAGTCCTAGTGGGCCCACCAGCCTGAGTGCTCCATGAAGATTCGGTGCGAGGCGTCGTTTCGACCAGACATCGCGCTACCCATAAGGAGCCCGTTGAACCTACAGCTCTCCCCCCTCATTGCATTACAGAAGCTTGATCTTCGAATAGCCGAACTGAAAGAGCAGCGGCGCAAAATTCCCGAACGGCTCGAAGCGAATGAGTCTCCGCTCCGTGAGGCCACGCGAGGGTTTCAGGAGGCATCGGCTTCCGGCGAGGCACTTATCAAGGAACGCCGCGGCCATGAGAAGGACCTCGAGGCCCATGAAGACCGGATCGGCAAGATGAAAGACCGGGCCGCTCAGCTTAAAACCAATCAGGAATACCAAGCACATCTCTTCGAAGTGGAAATCGCCAACAAGAAGAAGGGCGAGATCGAGGAAAAAATTCTTCTGGCGATGGAGCAGATCGATCAAATTCAGCGCATCATTACGGGCGCTCAGGCCACACTAAAAGAGTCAGAGGCTGTCTTTACGAAACAGAAAGCGACTTTGGACGAACTTGATCGAACCCTTGCGTCAGAGCTGGCGGATTTGGACATAAAGCAGAAGCAGCTGTCCGGGCAGGTGGAGAAAACGCTTCTGGCGCGCTACAATAAGTTGAAAACGACCCGGAAGGATCAGGCGTTGGCGCTCCTCAAGGATGGCATTTGTTTAGGCTGTCGTCTCCAGTTGCCCCCGCAACTGGTGTCACAGGTCAAACGCGCCCAAGACGTTCACACGTGCCCCTATTGCTACCGAATGCTATATTGGGAGGGAGAGCCTGGCACCGAAGTGAAGGGGGCTACCGATCGCGACCAGGCGCAGAATTTCGAAGTTGGCGAATCAGTCTAGGCGTCGCCCAGGACCTGTTTCGTCGTTTTGAAGTGTAATTTCTCGACCGTGCTTAATCGGATCCTTTCCCAAACCTCTCGATCACATCCTTCCGGCAACCTTCACTGCGAGCAAGGATCCATGGGGCAAAGTCGTGTCCAGTCTGAGAGAATTCTGTAGGTGCTCAAGAAATTCTTCGCGGGCCAGGATCGATGCAGGTCCAGCCACAGCAGATTCGGCCTTCCTCCGTTGAACCAATCGGATTGCTTGCCTTCTCTTGGACTGCATTCAGGACTAATTGTTCATTCCCGCCCTGATACTCAAGGGCCAGGTCGCAGTCCAGCTGTTGGAGAATGTTTTTCAGCGCCCCGGCATGGTCCCGGGCCAACAGAGGATCCACATTATTGATCTTGATATACCAGTCGTTGTACCTCTGTGGCCGATAGGTACAATGCTGTGGGACAGAGCAGGCGGATGTGCGGCGCCTTTTCCAGAATCCGTTTATAGGAGATCTTCTTGCTGTCGCGTACCTGCCTGAGGGCGAGCTCCTGTTGCGTAACTGACATCACCTATCGGCGCGATGACCAGTGGGTCGACATCGTCCCCTCAGCCGGATTTCGTCGATTCCGATACGATTGGTGGCTGGCAGATCTGGTGCGGCAGGCACTCGGAGAATTCCCAAGTGGAAACACCCGTAACGGCGCGGTAATCTAACAGAGCTCTGAAAGCCGGTTAATTTGCGGAGGCATAGGATGGAGACTGAACCGAAAACGGAGATGAAACGAATGTCCAGGGCGCCGTCGACTGTTGCATGGCTGGTTTGTGGCGTGATGGGTCTGTTGATGACGGGGACAGGCTGTCAAACCAATCCGTATACCGGACGCTGGCAACTGATGATGGTGCCGATGTCCCAGGAAGTGAAGATGGGTGTGCTGGCCTATGCAGAGGTCAAGCACGATCCCAAGATGAAGCCGTCGACCGATCCGCGAGAGATTGATCCGGTGAAGCGAGTGGCGGCGCGAGTGATTGAGGCGGCGAAGCATTCGAAATACAGCGACATTGCGAATCAATTTGAATGGGAAGTGACGGTAATCAAGGACGACAAAACCATGAATGCCTTTGCTCTACCGGGCGGGAAAATTGCTGTGTACACAGGCATCTTTCCGGTGGCTAAGACGGAAGCAGGCCTCGCCGCCGTCATGGGCCATGAGGTCGTGCATGCCCTGGCGCGGCATGGCGGGGAGCGGCTAAGTCAAAACACCCTGGCTCAAACGACGCTTCAAGTCGTCGGTGTTGCGCTCGGAGTCAGCGGGGCCAATCCAGTTCTCTCGCAAGCGGGAATGGCGGCGTTGGGAGTCGGAACTCAGGTAGGAGTATTGCTTCCGTTCAGCCGGAAACATGAGTCGGAAGCCGACTATGTTGGAGTATTGCTCGCGGCCGAAGCCGGGTATGATCCTCGGGAGTCGATTCGTCTGTGGACACGCATGGGCGAACTATCCGGAAGTAAAGAGCCGTCGGAATTCATGTCGACCCATCCTAACCACGAAACCAGAATCCAGCAACTCGAAGAATGGATGGCCGAAGCCATGCCGATCTACCAGTCGAAACCACCGGCGCCCAACGGAGAGTTGCCTCCCCTCCCGTAAAATTCAAGCTGCTGCGCAGGCCTGAATTCTCCCTCTGCCTGGACCAACCGGTCCTCCCACTACGCTTGCACAGGTCCTTGGACAGAACCACATAGCAGAGCCAAGCGGTCTGTAATTTTGCCGACTGATCGAGCTGCCTCTGAAACAGTCTTGAATCCCTGGGCTTCCTCACTTATAGTGATGATGCGCGCTGGGGGGGCACGGGTGCTCGCTCGTCGAGTTCGCTCGACGGGAGGAAAGTCCGGACTCCAAGGGCAAGGACGCTGGATAACGTCCAGGCGGAGTGATCCGACACCAGCACCACAGAGAATAGACCGCCGATGGCCGATGCGATGGGCTCAGGTCGATCGCGTCTGCTCAGGTAAGGGTGAAACGGTGGAGTAAGAGCCCACCGCGGTGATGGCGACATCAACGGCACGGTAAGCGTCGTCCGGAGCAAGACCAAATAGGGGGACGCCTGCGGCGCTCGCAAGGGCCCAGCAGAACGGCCGGCCCGGCCGAAGTCCTCGGGTAGGTTGCTTGAGGCTTGAGGTAACTCGAGTCCCAGAGAAATGATCACCCTCGCGTGAGCGCGAGTTTCACGCGGGACAGAATCCGGCTTACAGGGTTTCTCCAACGCGCTCTTTTAATCGCTTCGCGCAGTTCCCCTCCGGTCACCTTGCCAAAAAGGGTTTCTCGGCCATTGATGAGGATAATCGGCACGCGATCGCTGTATTGAGCGAGGAGATGCGGATCGTCGTCAACGTCCACCGCGGCGAGTTCGAACGATAGGTCCTGGTGTAGCTGTTCAGCCACGCGGTGGGCCACTCGGCAGAGATGGCAACCGTGACGGGAGACAACCGTGATGAGTAGGCGCATAGGTCACTCAATGATGAAATGAGCAGCCCTACCCATGCCATAAGCCTTGGATCAGCACTAGTGTCGGGTAAGGAAGTTGTGGCGCCCGCTCTCTTGACCTTCCTTGAGGTCTGGTGATACCATCCGCCCTCTTACCCATTGTTTTTTCAGCAAGAATGTATCAACCTGTGTCTCGCTTATGATACAGGAAGTGGATTGTTCTCAATTGAGTAATACAGTCCTTCGCTAAAGATGGCGAAGGGGAGGTTGCTATGAAGCTCACCGGGTCAGAAATTCTGATCGAATGCTTAAAATGCGAAGGTGTGAAGACGATTTTCGCCTTGCCGGGCGGGGTCGTGCTGAAGATTTTCGACATGCTTCATCAACAAAAAGATATCGAAGTCATTCTGACCAGGCACGAGCAAGGCGCCGGTCACATGGCCGAAGGCTATGCCAAGGCCACCGGCAAAGCCGGTGTCTGCCTGGTGACGTCAGGGCCTGGAATGACCAATGTGATTACCGCGCTGGCCGATGCATACATGGATTCCGTGCCATTGGTCTGTTTCAGCGGGCAAGTGTCGACGAGTTTGATCGGCAACGATGCGTTCCAGGAAGCCGACAATATCGGTCTCAGCCGACCTTGTACCAAATACAACTTTCTTGTGAAGGATGTGAACGACCTGGCGATTACCATCAAGGAAGCCTTCTATATTGCCACCACGGGACGGCCTGGACCGGTCCTGGTAGACATTCCCAAAGATGTGTCCATGGACAAGGGAGAGTTTACCTATCCCAATTCGGTAGCGATCCGCGGGTACAATCCAACCTACGAAGGCAACAAGTGGCAGATCAAGCAGGCCGCCGAAGCCATTATGAAGGCGAAAAAGCCGATTTTGTATGTCGGCGGAGGCGTCGTGTTTTCAGAGGCCTCCAAAGAATTGCTCGAATTGGCAGAGATGGCTCAGATACCTGTGGACATGACCTTGATGGGGCTCGGCGCGTTTCCAGGTGAACATCCGCAGTCGATGGGCATGATGGGCATGCACGGCACCTATTGCGCCAATATGGCGGTGCATTATTCCGATCTGGTGATTGCGGTCGGAGCGCGATTCGATGACCGCGTGACGGGCAAGGTCGCAGAGTTCTGCCCCTATGCCAAGGTGATCCACATTGATATCGATCCAACGTCGATCAGAAAAAACATCCATGTCGATATTCCGATTGTCGGCGACTGTAAAACGGTCTTGCGGGAGTTGAATCAAATCCTCAGGGCTACCGTCAATGGGGATCAGAAAGAACTTCGCAAGCCTTGGTGGGATCAAATTCGTGAATGGCAACAGGCCCACCCATTGGCCTATGAGCAGGATCCTGAAGGAGCGATCAAGCCACAGTATGTTGTCAAGCGACTGTACGAACTGACAAAGGATCGGGATCCGATTATCTCCACGGATGTCGGCCAGCACCAGATGTGGACCGCCCAGTATTTCAAGCTCGCCAAACCAAACCGGTGGTTGACCTCAGGCGGCCTGGGCACAATGGGGTTCGGATTCCCCGCTGCCATGGGAGCGCAGGCCGCGTTTAGAAACCGGCTGGTGCTCTGTGTGGCCGGTGACGGCAGTGTGCAAATGAATATGCAGGAAATGGCCACCGCTGTCGTGTCTAAATTGCCGGTCAAGGTGATCATTTTGAATAATCGTTTTCACGGGATGGTCCGCCAGTGGCAGGACCTGTTCTATGAAGGACGGTATGCCTCCAGTTATCTCGACACCACGCCGGATTTCGTGAAATTGGCCGAGGCCTATGGTGCTGTGGGCCTGCGTGCGAACAAGGTGGGAGATCTCGATGCGGTGTTGAAAGAGGCGATTGCCACGGATAAGCCGGTGGTCGTGGATGTGCCGACATACCCCTACGAGAATTGTTATCCTATGATTCCGGCGGGCGGCTGCAATCACGAAATGATTCTTGAGGACCCGCCTGAGTTAAAGCGAAGAATGGCTGGGGCTCCCAGTACTACCGGATCTAGTGAGGACAAAGACAGGATTCTTACAGCGTAGGGGAGAAGGAACTCATGGCAGATAGCGTTTAGCGGGATTGAAGATCAAGGAGGTCAGTTCTCTTCGCCTCCCGCCAGCGCTCGGCCATTGGCGTTTCGTAACTCAATGGAACATATTATTTCAGTCACTGTGGAAAATAAGTTCGGTGTGTTGTCCCGTGTGGCCGGGCTGTTCAGCGGTCGGGGTTTCAATATTGAAAGCCTGTCGGTTGCGCCAACGCTCGATCCATCCATGTCTCAGATGACCATTGTCACTTCGGGGGACGACCGTATTGTTGAGCAAATCGTCAAGCAGCTGAACAAACTGATCGATGTCATCAAGGTCGTGGATCTTAATGAGAGCGAATTTGTCTCCCGGGAAACGGCGTTGATCAAAGTCCACACGAAATCCGAGGACCGAGCGGAAGCTCTGAGGATCGCGGACATTTTTCGAGCCAACGTCATCGACTCGACCTCTTCGACGTACACCATCGAAGTCACGGGTGATCCGAAGAAGATCGAAGCCGTCATCAATTTGCTGCAGCCGTTGGGCATCAAGGAGTTGATTCGAACGGGGCGAGTGGCGATTGCGCGTGAAGCGATAAGACCGGCCATCAGCCAACCCAAAAAAGTCGCCCGAGAATAGCGCGCTCATCCTCTGTGCGCAGACGTTTCCATCCATGTGCCCTATGAATATTCAGGAGTGACGTATGAAGATCTATTACGACAAAGATGCCGACTTGCAGCTGATTCGTGGGAAAAAAGTGGCCGTGATCGGCTATGGAAGTCAGGGGCACGCCCATGCGCTCAATCTCAAGGAAAGCGGCGCCACGGTTGTCGTGGGGTTGCGTGAGGGCAGTTCGTGGAACAAGGCGGAAGCGAGCGGTCTGAAGGTAATGCCTGTGGCCGACGCCGTCAAGGCTTCGGACGTCATCATGATCCTGGCTCCGGATGAAGCCCAGGCCGCCATCTATCGGCAGGAGATTACCCCGAATCTGAAGCCCAATTCCTACCTGGCCTTTGGCCACGGATTCAATATCCATTTCGGGCAGATCGTGCCGCCGGCCAACATCAACGTCTTTATGGTAGCCCCAAAAGGGCCCGGTCATTTGGTTCGTTCCGAATATGCGAAAGGCAGCGGGGTTCCCTGTTTGCTGGCCATCCATCAGGATCCTAGTGGCAACACTCGCCAAGTGGGTTTGGCCTACGCCAGTGCGATCGGGGGGGGCCGCGCCGGTGTCATTGAGACCAACTTTCGCGAAGAGACGGAAACAGATTTGTTCGGCGAACAGGTGGTGTTGTGCGGAGGGCTGACCTCGCTGATTCAAGCCGGATTTGAAACTCTCGTAGAGGCGGGGTATTCGCCTGAAATGGCTTACTTCGAGTGTTTGCACGAAGTGAAGCTCATTGTGGACCTGATTTATCAGGGCGGCATTGCCAATATGCGGTACTCGATCAGTACGACGGCCAAATATGGCGACATCACCCGCGGCCCACGCGTGGTCACGGAGCAGACGAAGCAGGAAATGAAAAAGATCCTCGGGGAAATCCAAAGCGGGCAATTCGCCAAGGAATGGGTGCTGGAAAATCAAGCGAACCGGCCTGTGTACAATGCCCTGCTGAAAAAAGGCGAGGGCCATTCGATTGAAGAGGTCGGCGGCCGCCTTCGAGCCATGATGCCCTGGTTGAAGAAAGATCAGTTGGTCGACAAGAACAAAAATTAACACCGTAATGGGCCCTCATGGTAGCATTTGAAGAGTGTTTGGAGATCTATGGCTGATCGAGCAGTCGGAATACCAATCGTAAGGGAAGGGTGGCCGTTCGTAGGCGCATTGGGAGGCACAGCGTTGCTCTGTGGCCTGGCGGGGTGGATCATTCCAGCGGGACTGCTGGGTGGGATCACGCTCTTTAGTGCCTGGTTCTTCCGGAATCCGAGCCGCACTATTTCTCGAGAACCGAACGTGGTGGTATCACCAGGTGACGGCAAAGTGATCGCTATTGAAGAAGAGTTTGAACCCCGTTATTTGAAAGCAAAAAGTATACGGCTGACAGTATTTTTGAATGTATTCGATGTGCACGTGAATCGAATGCCCTGCGCGGGAACCGTGGAGGGCATCAGTTACCAGCCCGGCCGGTTTCTGGTCGCCAGCAAGCCGGAGGCGACGCTCCGTAACGAACAAAACGCGGTGATGTTGAAGGCGGAGTCGGGGGCGAAAGTGCTGTGCGTGCAAGTTGCCGGATTGATCGCCCGTCGGATCGTATGCTGGATTGGGCAGGGGGACCGCGTGCGGCGGGGAGAACGCTTTGGATTGATACGATTTGGCTCGCGGATGGACACCTTCCTTCCACTTGGTTCCA
>JACCYV010000065.1 GCA_013696305.1 Nitrospira sp. | reverse complement strand
AAGCATTGAAAGTCATTGAAACAGGAACGACGACGTCAACGGAACCTGCGTCAAAGGGACTCAGCCAATGACCGGTCTTTCTCACATGACCGGTTCACGCTTCAGGCTTCTGATCCGCACTGTAACTTGGGCCAGTGCGGTCGGAGGCTTCGTTCTCCCCTGGGCTGTGATGATCGCGGTGGACCACCTCGTTCACCATCTTCCTCTGGATCGAGCCTGGCAATCCTTCCGCCTGCACCTCTTCGCGCCCGGCTATAACCTGTTCCTCGTGGGGATTCTCACGGCCGTCCCGTTCATCGTGCTGGCGTTCGTGATTCTCTTGCATCTTGGGACGACACCGCTCCAAGACTCACTGATTGCGCACCGGCGGACGTTGGGCCTCGCCTGTGCGAGCTTCGCCATGTTGGTCGTGGCAGGTTGGACCCATGTCGACGTACTCATCCATCCCGATGCCCAAGGCGCGCTCGCCTATTTCTTCCTGCCGATAGTCCTGCTCCTTATGCTGCCGGTCGGGTATACCGTGGGTCGGCTCGCAGCTAAAGTACTCGTGCGTCCTCCTCCTCTGTGACCGAATTTCCTGCGATGACATGGCGATTCATCGAACCGTTGATCCGGTGACCACATGGCGCGGGGTGGACAGCATTACCGACGTGAGTATAATGTGTGCCATGAATAACTCCGCCATGAGTGCGTGCTGATGATGCGAATCCTGTGTTGCCTCGCCTTACTCGTCTTCGGATACTCCTCTGTCCAGGCTGCCTCGAAGTATGAAGACAGTGTGAAGGAGTTGGCGGAAGGCGTGGCTGCCGAAGCCATCAAGATGAAGAAATCGCGGCTGGCGGTGCTGGATTTCGTCGACAGCAAGGGGGATGTGACGCCCCTTGGACAATTCCTCGCCGAAGAACTGGCGACCCACCTGCTCGTGGCCGGTGAGCTCAAAGTCGTGGATCACAAACTGCTGGCGGCCACCATGGCGAAACACCAGCTCACCCACTTGGACACCTCGCAGGCCAAGGCGGCCAAGAAGGTGGCCAAGGCGCTTCGAGCCGACCTATTCGTGACGGGAGCCTATCTTGAAATCCCCGAGGGCGTTCAGGTCACGGCAAAATTGATCGGCCCGTACACCGTCTATCCGGTGGGGGCCGCAAGGGCCGTCGTGCCGAAGGCCGGGCCGCTGGCTGTGCTTCTTAAGCAGGCGAATGCCCCCAAACCGGCTGAGGCAATCGCCGCGCCGGAACCCACGGATCCGGTCCTGAGTGCCCATGAAAATGAGTGGTACCACGTCAGTGTCGTGGGCATTTCGCGGCAAACCGATCACATTGCGCTGGACCTGCTGTTTGTGAACCGATCCTCTCATCCGGTTAAAATCGGCTGTCAGTTGCGGGATACCTACCTGCTGGACGAGCAAGGCGGGCAATGGACGCAGGATATCGCCCAGAGCCGCGAAGGACTCTGTGCCCGCGGTATGGAGCTGCACCCCCGGAAGCACCAACAAGCGCGGCTCTCATTTTCAGTGAACACGCAACCGACCAAAGGACTCGTGACGTTGCACTACCATGAAACCTCGCCCAGGCTTGACCGCATCGTCACCCTGGACGGACTGAAACTTGAAGCCGCATCAGCCGCTGAAGCCGGACCGTCTGCGCCGCAGGAATCCGTCATCCCCACGCCATAACCAGTGCTTCCGGAACCTTTGCATAGGAACTATCCATGATCAAACAAGTGTTGACGATAGCGGGCTCGGACTCGGGCGGAGGGGCAGGAATTCAGGCAGATCTGAAGGCCATGTCGGCCAACGGGGTTTATGCGATGTCTGTCATTACGGCCATCACGGCCCAAAATACTGAAGAGGTGACCGACGTGTTCGAGTTGCCCATCTCGATCATCGCGGCACAGGTCGATGCAATTTTCGACGATTTTGACGTGGCCGCCGTCAAGACGGGGATGTTGTCGTCGACCGACATCATCAAGATCGTGGTGACGCTGTTGAAACCACAAAATGTCCTGAACCTGGTGGTCGACCCCGTCATGGTCGCCAAGGGTGGACACCCCCTCTTGAAGCCGGATGCCATCGACACCATCAAGAAAGACCTCTTTCCGCTGGCCTTATTGGTGACGCCAAATGTCTATGAGGCTCAGCAACTTTCGGGCATCGAAATCACCTCGCTGGCCGATGTCCGCCGCGCGGCCAAAATCATTCACCAGTTCGGATGCGCCAACGTCCTCATCAAAGGAGGCCATCTGCCAAGTGATCGCGCGACCGACCTCCTCTACGACGGCCGGTTCTTCAACGTCTTCAAGGGCGAATTCATCGATACGCCGCACACCCATGGCACCGGATGCACCTTTGCCTCCGCTATCGCGGCGCATCTCGCCCGAGGGAAGACAGTTCCTGACGCGGTTCACACCGCGAAGATCTACCTCACCGAGGCCATCAGGCACAGCTTGGCCATCGGGCACGGCAGGGGTCCCACCAACCATTTCTATTTCTTGAATCAGGATGATCCGCGATGAGCCGAGGGGTCGGGTCGCCGCTGGCGTTTCTCTTCACCGGCTGGGGATGGCTGCTGCTGACTTCGTTGGTAGGATTGGCTACGTTCCTCGGCATGGTGCGCGGCTCTCCGCTTCCACCCGGCCTCCGCCTGCTGCATGTCCACGGGACCCTCGTCGGCGGCCTCCTCCAGATGATGACCGGCTTGGCGCTGGCGGCCATCGAGCTGGCGGGGCCCGAAACGAAACGCAGGAAACACCCAGGGCTGTTTATCGGGTTGAATCTCGCGGCTTTGGGGTTGGCCTCGGGCACATGGCTGCGTGATTCCAACCTGATCCTCGCAGGCGGACTATTACTGGCAGCTCTGTTCATCCCCCTGGCACGAGAGATGGTAAGGGCGCTTCGAACTTGCCCGGGATGGGCGTCGCTGTCCGCGCTGTTCTTCGCGATAACCTTGGTCGGTCTGTTCGGCAGTCTGGTCCTGGGAGAACTTCTCGCCGGAGCCTGGTTCCCGACATGGCACGGTCTCCTCCGGCTGGGACATCTGCATGCAGGCTTGTTGGTGTTTCTCACCCTGGCGACGGTCGGGGCGATTCATCTGGCACTGCCGCCGCTCTTGAATCGCACGTTACGCAATGCAGGATTGGAACAGGCTATCTTCCTCCTTCTCCCGGCCGGCGCCGCCGGGATGCTCACTGGATTTCTGCTGTCCTCGGTCCACATTCAGCTGGTAGCGGGAGGCTGCCTGCTCATCACGTTGGCGCTCTGCAGCTGGAACCTCCTTCGCATCTGGAACCAAGCCGGCCAGCCCGGTTCCTCCGGCACCGATCACCTCATGACGGCCCTGTTCCTCCTTTTCATCATGACATGCATCGGCATGGCGATCGGCATCAATGTGTTATGGACACCGCCTGCGATGCCCTACGGCACACTTCACCTGGTTGCCTATACCCATACGGCATTCCTCGGGTTTCTGCTGCAAGCAATCGTCGGAGGATTGTCTTACGCGTTGCCCTCTCTTCTGGCCGCACAACGTGTCACGAACCAGAAGAAGCGGGCTGTCTACAGGGAAGGTCTCGAACGAATCATGAACCGCTGGCGGGCGCTGCAGGTGACTACCCTCAGCTTTGGAACCTTAGGGCTCGTCCTGGTCGCGTCGATGACGTGGAACCTCCCCCTCTCCTCGCCCTGGGTTTCTGCGGGAGCCTGGATAAGTTTGGGCTTGCTCCTGAGCCACCTCACATTGTTTACCATGAAGATCACGCAAGTGACGGGAACGCACCCGACCGGCGAACGCGTCCCAATGAGCTAAGGCTCCGGCCTCCGCTTGGATGGAACCTTCTTCTTTATGGAAGAGCCACTGTTTTTTCACGACACCTTCGGCCATCGTATCGCAGCCGTCCTGGCCATGCCGGACCAGAAGACCGATCATATTGCAGTCCTCTGTCACGGATTTTTATCCCACAAGAACAGCGCCAGCAATCAGGCGTTGACCACCCACTTGGTAGGACAAGGCATCGCCACATTTCGCTTCGATTGTTTCGGACATGGCGACAGCGACGGGCCGTTCGCCAAATTGACGACCACTCTCGCAGTCGGCCAGGTGCTGGCTGCCTTGCACCACGTGTTCGATCGAGGATATCGCCGCCTGGCCCTCGTCGGTTCTAGTTTCGGCGGTCTCGTCTCGCTCCTTGCCGCCGCCGACTGGACAGGAATGCACAGCTCGAATCCGACATCGGTCCCGCCACTGGCCTGCCTCGCGCTTAAATGTCCCGTCGTCGACTTCGGAGAAGAACTTCGTCTGGAGTTTGGTGAGATAGGACTGCAGGAATGGAAACAAACGGACACGATTCAGGATCTTCATGGAGGGGCCACTCGACTTCCTCTCGACTATGCCTTTTATGAAGACTGCCTCAACCGGATCGCCTATGAACCCGCCCGAACCATAATTACCCCGACCCTGATCGTTCAAGGTGACTGCGATGAATACGTACCCCTCCACCAAAGCCAGCGACTCTTCGAGGCCTTGCCGGCCCCGAAACACCTAAAAATTCTTCCAGGCGCCGACCACCGGTTTACACGTGCCGCCGATTTCCAACAGATGCTGGCATTGCTCACCGATTGGGTTTCTCGACATTCCACTGTGTAGGTGATGCTCTCTTACATCGAATGATCGGACGGCATTGGCGCTGGGACGGGTTTTGCGATGGCCGTGCCTGATCCGTCACCCGCACGGACGACGACGAATGCTTTCTCATGCATGCTGCTCCATCTTGCACACCGTCATTCGACGATCAACAATTCCAGCCTTCGACTGCCAGCAAAATGGCTCGTGACGTGGCTTTCTGGCGATTCACATTTTTTTTCGCGTGGCATGCCGGTTGCTCATCCAGCGTCTTGCTTTTTTCTCGGAGGAAATATGATGAAGATGCCAATGAGTGTGTTGATGATGGGTATTGTCGGTTGTTTCTCTTCCGCGCTGCTCCCCGCAGCGTTGCCCCCCACCGCTACAGCAGCAGACAGCGGAACCGCACCGATCGTGACAAGCCCAAGCGCGCTGTTCCTGAAGGCGCAAAAAGGACAAACCGCAGTCGGCACGCTCGTGCTCAAGAAATCCAGCTCCGATCAACACACCTACTATCTCAGCACCAACCAGTCATGGGTGTGGATGAATCCTCCGTACGGTAGCACTCAAACGATTTCCTCCGAAACGGATCAGATTGTCATCACGGCCCAGACCGCCAACCTGTCGGCCGGTATATATTCGGCTTTGGTCTATATCGTCGATTCGGGTCCGAACAACTTCAACAACATGCTCCGTATCCCAGTCACACTCACGGTCACGGCGACTCCGGTCGCGGCGTCACCGATGCCGCCTCCGCCTCCTGCAGCGACTCCTCCACCTCCCCCGCCTGTGGTGGCACCGCCCTCTGCAGCGACTCCTCCACCGCCTGCCCCCCCGGTCGTCTCAACCACGGGCATCGCAGCCAGTCCGGTGGCCTTGGCATTGAGAGCAGTAAAGGGTCAAACTGCCGTCGGGACCTTGGCGCTGCGTAAAGGGGGGACCGATCAACACACCTACTACCTCAGCACCAACCAATCATGGGTCTGGATGAATCCGCCCTACGGCAGCACCCAGACCATCGCTGCTGAAACGGATCAGATTGTCATCACGGCCCAGACCGCCAACCTGTCGGCCGGTACATATTCGGCTTTGGTCTATATCGTCGATTCGGGTCCGAACAACTTCAACAACATGCTCCGCATCCCTGTCACGTTGACAGTTACCGCAACTCCCGTCGGAACGACGCCGCTTCCGCCGTCTCCTCCTGCAGCGACACCTCCGCCGCCCCCGCCAGTCGTGCTGGTGCCGACACCGGCGCCTCTCCCCGTTTTAGCGACACCTCCGCCACCCACGCCTCCGGCAACTCCCATCGCAACCGCGCCGATCCAGGTGACTCCAGCGTCATTGGCTCTAACGGGAACAAACGCCGTCGGTACCTTGACCCTCCGTAAGTCGGGGACAGACCAGCATGTCTACTCCCTGAGCGCTAGCCAGCCGTGGGTGTGGATGAATCCGCCGTACGGCAGCACCCAGACCATCGCCACTGAAACGGATCAGATTGTCATCACGGCGCAGACCGCGGGACTTTCGCCCGGCACCTATTCGGCTGTGGTGTATATCGTCGATTCGGGTCCAAATAATTTCTACACTACCCACCGCATACCGGTGACGTTTACCATCGCCGCCGGTCAGACGGCCCCAGCGTCGCAGCCGGCACCAACTCAGCCGACAGCCGCTGCACCACCCCCGCCGCCGCCCAGCCCGTCCTCGCCTGCACCGGTGGCATCCCCAGCATCGGCACCGAGAACCGCCAATGCCACGGTCAGCTGGAACGCCAATACGGAGCAAGATCTGGCAGGCTACCGTGTGTATGTGGGGACAAGGTCGGGAGTTTATACATTCGCCGGTCCCTTTGAGGTCGCCAGCGGTACGACCCTAACCGTGCCGAATCTTCCGGTCGGCACGACCTACTTCTTTGCCGTCTCAGCGTTTGACCGGACGGGTAATGAAAGCACCAAATCGGCCGAGGTCAGCAAGAGCCTGTTTTAGTTCGACGATTGAGAGGCACGAGCGAGATGCCATGAGCTGGTGCGCATAGGCGCCCAGCTCATGGTGAAGTGGTCGGACCGGCTGTTCTGGCACATCGAAACCCCGTATAGCTGTTACGAGTCTCCGGAGACAGTTTGAACCGGCCGTAAGTGAGAAGGTACTTCGGCAGGTCCGACCACGACCCGCCACGCAAGACTCGAAATGATCCGACCTCAGGCCCAGTAGGATTTCTCGGCGGGTTGGTTTCGTAGTAGTTGGCCCCGTACCAGTTGGCCACCCATTCCCCCACATTCCCCGCCATCTGATACAGCCCATACGGGCTGACACCGGCCTCATAGCGCTGGACTGGCATCAGCACCTGGCTGTAGTTGAACCTGGCGCCAAGCGCAAAATTCGCCAATCTATCAGTGGGACCTTGGTTACCCCACGGGAACAGTCGCCCATCGGTCCCCCGGGCAGCCTTTTCCCACTCTGCTTCTGTCGGAAGTCGCTTCCCGTGAGAGTGACAATAAGCCTCCGCATCGAACCAGCTGACTCCAACGACCGGACGGTCGCGATGTTGGGCCGGATCCATTCCCTCCCAGAGCCAGGGAGCAGGTCTCTTCGCCAGGGCCAGAAATTCGGCATAGTGCCCGGTCGTCACCTCGTAACGATCGATTTCAAAGCGGTCGACCCACACCTGATGTTGAGGCCGTTCGTCCTCCAGGGCATCCATTCCATCGGCCCCCATGGCAAAGGGCCCTTCAGGAATAACAGCCATCGACACGCCTGAAAAGCTCGGCGCCTCGGGCAGAGATCGTGGCTTCCGCAACTGTTCCAGCTGTCCCCAGACTGTTCCGTTCGACTGGGTCAGAACCGTCATCAGCAGACAGATGAAGAGGACACGGGCAAACGCGCGCATGATTGATGTCGGTTAGGGAATCACCCCGCCGACGACCCAATGGCGATCATCCGGGACGTCGATGAGGAGGCGAGAAAGATTCATTTCGGCCAATTGCGCCGCGACTTCATCTTCCGTAAACGCCGCGAGGAGCGAATTATGGAAATCCCGCTTCAAGATCGGATCCTCATCAGCCGCATACTGGCTCACCAATGATTGGGCTGCTTCGAGAGATTCCGGCCGCAACAAATCCATCACCAGGATACAAGCCCCGGGCTTCGTCCATTGCTGCAGGTGAAACCAGAACTGCAGAGGGTTCGGCACGTGATGCAGGAGACTGTTGGACAGCACGGCATCAGCCGGCTCCGGCAAGGCGAGCGTTTGAAACCGTTCACAGCACAGCGTGATCATGTCCGCCAATCCCGCTTCGGCAACGGCCTCTGCCGCCAGATCCAGCATGGGACGACTGGCATCCACGCCGGTGACCCGCGCGCCGGGGAATGCACGAAGGAAACGAATCGGAATATCTCCCGGACCGCACCCCAGATCGACCACATGCCCGCCGGTCCAATCGGGGAAATATTCTCGAAATCGATCGACGAAGCCCTGATTCTCGTCGGCAAAATCCGCGCGCGCATAGGCTCGGGCCTGCGCCACATCATCCATCAGTTCCGGCTCCAACACACGCTTCATCTGACGTCCCGGATGGAAAGGTTGCTTTCGCCGCATTCACACTTGAAAAGTGAACATGCATCATTGAGCATGCTGCATCTCCACCTTCACGACATCGCCGACCCGTACCGTTCCTTCGACCAGAACTCGCGCATACAGGCGGCTCCATCCCGGATGCGCTTCCTGGGCCATTCTCGTGGAATCTCCATCCTTGAACCACTGCCCGTTCAAGCGACAGGGCGCCGTATAACTCATAATTTCCAGCTGCAGCGAACCGCCGATACTGAGGCGATCACCCGGCTTGAGGCTTGCCCACTCAACTCCCGTGAGAGACAGATTTTCACCTGCCGAACCGGGACCGATCGAATGGCCTTCCGCACGCAATGCCTCGATGACCTCCAAAGAATAGAGGCAGACTGCCCGATCCGGTCCGCCATGGAACTTTCGATCGCGCTGGCGATCACCGGTCAATCCGTCGACTGTCACCAGGACGGAGGTCACGGCATGTTTTGGTACCCCGCCGTCAGACAGACTCACCTGGTGCACATGTGGAAAATCCGGCTGCTTCGTGGCGCCCATCAGGAGCACAGGCCTCCTTCGCAGGATTCCATCCCCACCGCCTCAAGCGCGATCCATCCTTCGCGTTCCCGCGCTGTCTTCACGTAGACCCCATGAGACGCATAGACGGCTTCAATCTCCGCACGTTGCTCGATCAACAGACCGGACAGCAACAATCGCGCGCCGCCGATCGCATATCGACAGAGCATCTCTCCGGCATCGAGCAATGTCTGACGATCCAAATTCGCGAGGACCACTGTAGGGGCGAACGTATCGTGAGGCTGCTCCCGCTGGACGTGCCCCACCGTCAAGGTCAGCCGCTCATCGAATCCATTGAGATGAGCATACTCGCGCGCGCACTCGATCGCGATCGGGTCACAATCCACCCCCGCTGCCTGTGCGGCCCCCAGCCGTAACGCCACCATCGCCAGTATTCCGCTCCCGGTTCCCAGATCGAGAATCCGATCGGCCGGCGTGACAACCTCCTGTGTCCATTCAATCAACAGGCGGGTGGTTGCGTGGTGGCCCGTACCGAATGCCTGCTTGGGATCGATGATCAATTCACACTCGCCGGGGTTCAATACCACCTTCTTCCAACTCGGCCTGATGACCACCAGCCCGATCCTCATCGGCTCCACTAAACGCGACCACTGGGCATTCCAATTCTGATCCGGCAGGTGATTGATCGCGAGGGCGCCGGCCGGTTCGGCATGACCCAGTTGTGTCAGCGCGCGTCGAAGGCCTTGCCAGGTGTCTGGTCCACAACGGTCACCCGGCCAATAGAGATGTATGCAGTCCGGTTCCTGCCAGGCTCCTGTCACGGCGGGATCGTCCAAGATTCCCAAGAGCTCGCCGGCATCGAGCGCGGTCTGCACATCGACCTGAATCCAGTCACCTGTGCCCTGCGACGGGGAATCCTCATCAGTGGGATGATCTGTCTTGGTGGTTGACGCCATCTCAGACTATCAGTATCGTCACCAGTACGATGACACCGAACAATCAGCCGCAGGTCGCCTCAGCCAGGGAGCGCGGTCTCATGCGGGTGCTGCGCCGCCTCGACCGCCTGGATGCGAGGGGCGGCCGCCTCAGCGAACGTTTCACCCATTGGCGTCTCACGATCTTTGGCGTCGGGCTGTCGGCTTCCATCATCACGCATAAATTGGGAGGGACCGGGCTCGGCAACGGCGCTCTCGCAGTCTTTTTTATCCTGTTCCTTTTCGTGGCCTGGCATCATAACAAACTCGAAGACCGGTTGCATCGACTCTGCCGATGGCGGAGGATCAAGCAGGCGCATGTGGCGCGCATCCGCCTGAGCTGGTCGGACATTCCGCTCCGTCAGGCCGCTGTGCCGGAAGGACATGGCTATGCCAAAGATCTCGACCTTGCCGGCCCCCATTCATTGTTGCACCTGATCGACCACACAATCTCGTCGCAGGGTCAGGAGCGACTGACCTCATGGCTGTTCGATCAACCGCCCCACCTCGCTCACTGGTCCGCCCGGCAGACACTCATCCGGGAATTGACTTCCCTGCCGCTCCTTCGGGACCGGTTGTCGTTGGAAGCTCAAGCAGTCGAAGCGGCTGATATCGACGGGCGCCGGTTGCTCGCGGTCCTTCAGAAGCGCGTGGACCATTCCAGCCTGGTGCCCATGCTGATGACCGAAACGGCGCTTGCCATCATCACTGCGGGGCTCCTGCTCGCCGATCTGTTGCTGGGAATCGGGAGCTACTGGATGCTCTCGTTCGGACTGTATGCCGTCCTGTTTCTCTCAGTCCGCAGCCGGTCCGAAGAAATCTTCGACCATGCTCAGTCTCTGCATCGGCAACTGGAGCGACTCAGCGCCGTGCTCGGCTATGTGGAACAGCGTTCGTATCACGCCGCCTCGCAATTGGCCGAACTATGCCGGCCGCTCCTCCAACAGCAGACCAGGCCTTCTGTCTCTCTCAAGCAGGCCGCCTCCCTCATGAACCGGCTCAGCGTGCGGGCCCACCCGCTGGTGCATTACCTCATCAATGCCATTGGCCCTTGGGACCTCACTCACACCTATCGCCTGCAACGATTGCAAGACCGCATCGCCGCCATCGCGCCGCTGTGGTTCGACACGCTGGCTGAATTAGACGCCGCCTCCGCCTTGGCCACCTTCGCATACCTGCACCCCGACTACCCCTGGCCCTCATTACACCAGCCGGATGGGACGGCTCAGTCGAACGGAGACCGCCCGATCCTCGACGCCCAGAAGCTGGCGCATCCGCTCATCCCCGCGACGGGACGTATCGGCAACGACATTCTGCTCCAGGGGCGAGGACGTATTTTTCTTGTCACCGGCTCCAACATGTCCGGCAAGAGCACCTTTCTCAGAACCATCGGCATCAACACCTGTCTGGCGCAAGCCGGCGGCCCGGTCTGTGCCGAGTCCTTTCGCTGGTCTCTCGTGCGGATCGGCAGCTGCATTCGCGTGGACGATTCTCTCGACGGCGGCCTCTCGTTTTTTTATGCCGAGGTGAAACGGCTCAAGACCATCCTGGATCAGACGCAGAATGAACAAGGACCTCCGATACTGTGGTTGATCGACGAAGTCTTCAAGGGCACCAATAACCGGGAACGGCTTATCGGAGG
>JACCYV010000062.1 GCA_013696305.1 Nitrospira sp. | reverse complement strand
AGATTCCGGCTGTTTAGGATTCAATCGACTGGCTTCGCGGAGGTGCTGAATCGCATCGGCATATTGTTTGAGCCGATACTGCAAGACTCCCATATGGAGATGTCCCTCGAAATACGACGGCTCGAGTGTGAGATTGTGATGATACGCTTCTACCGCATTCGGATAGTCCTTGGTCTCTTCGTACAGATACCCCAGATAGTCACGTACCTTGAGTTCGGCCGGACGCACCGTGAGAATGTGATTCAACTGCTGAATGGCCTTTGGGTAATTTTTCTGCTCTCCATAGACGAGTCCCATTCGGAGCTGGGCATCGAGGTCAGATGGATCCTCAGCCAGCATCCCTTCCAACTCCTGAAGCGCTTCAGTGTACTGTTTTACCGAGACCTGGAGGCGAATAAGATGATGTCGGATTTCTCGATTCTTTGGATTCACTCCCTGCAAATAGCGGCGATAGATACCAATGGCTTTTTCGCGGTCTTGCTTGGCCTCATACACCGACCCCAAAGCCACGTAAGCCGGTTCAAACGCCGCGTTCAGCGTCACCGCCTGCTCAAAATGCGTAGTCGCTTTGTCAAAATCCCGGGCCTCGACGCCGATACGCCCAAGGTAGTAATACCCGACCGCCGAATCTGGACTCACCTTGATTCCTGATCGAATGGTATCTTCCGCTTCGGTATATTGTTTTTGATTGGCAAGTAACAACCCCTTGGCAAAAAAATGTTCGCTTCGCTGCGGTTCCTGCTCAATCGCACGGTTGAACAAACGCAACCCCTGGTCCGGCTTCCCCGCGGCGGCATACATGCCGCCGATTTGACCGAGCATCTGAGCATCCAAACCCGGCACATCCGCCACTTCATCGGCATACCGCACGGCCGTCGGCACATCTCCGGCGGTGAAATACAGGACGGCCAGCCGGGCTTTGAGATAATTGGATGAAGAATCATTCTGCAGCGCCAGTTGGTACTCTTTGATGGCCTGCTCTGTCTCCTGCTCCAACTCGGCCTGGTAACCAAGCAGGAAATGATAGGAGGCACGGGAGTCAGATAGAGATGAATTCACACGAGGCGACACTGGCATCGCTGTCGGAATCACCGGCGGAACGGCACGAGATGGCGGCGCACTCTGGCAGGCCGCGACGAGACAGGAGAGCGCAGCCAACACGTAGGCTGCTCTTCTCACGGTGTTACGTCCCTCCGGGGCGCGCACTAGTCGACAATCTTCACGCAATCGTTGCACAATCGTCCGCTCACATCGTGGGGAAGCGCCGGGAGGAGATGAATAAAAAATATTCTGAATTATACCGGTCAGAGAACGGAGGCGTCAAACGGTCTCACGTGTTTCCAAACTCTCGAACTTGGCAAACCGATCGTGAAAAAATAATTCCCGCTTTCCAATCGGACCATTGCGGTGCTTGCTGACTAAAATATCGGCGATCCCTTTCCTCTCCGTGCCAGGCTCGTACACCTCTTCACGATAGATGAACATCACCACATCGGCGTCTTGTTCGATGGCGCCGCTCTCTCGTAGATCGGCTAACATAGGAATCGGAGGCTTCCTGGCTTCGACGGCGCGGCTGAGCTGCGACAGCGCGATAACGGGAACATTGAGCTCTTTCGCAAGGCCTTTCAATGAGCGCGAAATGTCGGAAATTTCCTGCTGCCTCGACTCTGAATCACTCCTGCCCTGCATGAGCTGCAAGTAATCCACAATAAGCAAATCGAGGCCGCGTTCGGCCTTGAGGCGTCGGGCCTTTCCACGCATCTGTTGAACCGTCACAGCGCCTGAGTCGTCGATAAAAATAGGCGCTTGCTCCAATTTTCCGGCCGCTTCAGCCAGCCGCCACCAGTCTTCTTTTTGCAGCCGGCCGGTCCGGAGCGAGTGTGAATCGACGCGAGCCTCGGAACTCAACATACGAAGCACCAGTTGCGGTTTCGACATTTCAAGGCTGAAAATCCCGACGACGGTTCCGGCATGAAGCGCGGCATGTTGAGCCATTCCAAGAGCCAGACTCGTCTTGCCCATGCTGGGGCGTCCGGCTATCACGATTAAATCCGAAGCCTGTAAGCCCGCCGTCAGATCATCCAGGTCGTAGAATCCCGTCGGCACACCCGTCACACGTTCCTTCCGCTTAGACAGTCGATCCACGACATCAAGGCTCTCCTTAATGATCTGGTTCACCGGCGTAAAGGAACGATCAAGCTTTCCCTGGGCAAGACTGAAGACCGAACGTTCGGCAAAATCCAGCAACTCATCGACCGCCGCGGTGCCGTCATAGCCGCGGGTGATCACCTCCGTCGAGGTCTGAATAAGTCCGCGCAACAACGCTTTATCGCGCACAATTTTACTGTGGTATCGGATGTTGGCAGCTGTCGGCACCGCCTGCACGAGCTCCGCGAGATAGGCCGATCCACCAACCGCGTCCAGTTCTGATCGGCCCTTCAGACTCTCCGTCAACGTAATCTGGTCAATCACTTCGCCACGATCCGACAGTTCCAACATGGCCTGATAAATCTTGCGATGCGCGGTTCGGTAGAATTCCTCATCCGTCAGAATCTCCATGACCTTGGCCATCGCTGTGTTGTCCAACAAGATCGCACCGAGCACGGACTGTTCCGCCTCGACGTTCTGGGGCGGCAGCCTAGGAGCCGTGAGATCAACAGCGGAGAGCGCTTTCATGTTCTGTTCTTTCGCCGTGTACCGGCAGAGGCGGACGTACCCATTGCTCCATCCGTTGTACAAACCGCAGGACCGGATGGCAAGGCTTCTTCTGACCAATCGATGGCCCGAAACACACGATCCACATCGAGGGCGAATCCGGTGGATGCCGCCGTTCGACCAAACCGACCCATCAGATGATCGTAGCGCCCGCCGCCTCCCAACTCTGCTCCGATACCAGGCGCAAAGACATCAAACACGATACCGTCATAATACTCAAAACCACGAAATTCCCCGAGATCAATCAGCACGGCTTGCTGTCCAGGTGAAACCAGCCGTTCATATACCTGAGCCAGGCGATCCAGGGGTCGCAATAGCCCACGATCGCGCCCCACCAACTTCCGTCCCCGTGCCAGCACCTCCTCGCCACCACAGAGCTCCAGCACCTCCAAGATGATTCGCGACGTCGATCGGGACACCCGGTCCAGTGCAAGCAAATGTTCTAGCAGCGGCATGTCTTTCTTTGCGGCCGCCTGCTCAACGCGCTTCTGCCCTTCCGCCGATATGCCGGACCGGACCAGCAAAGCTGTAAAAAACCCCACATGGCCCACCGCGACCTTGAACGAAGACAGTCCCACCTGGTTCAAGCATTCAAGCAGAAGCGACAGAACCTCTGCGTCTCCATCCACTCCATCCACCCCGATGAGTTCGGCCCCCACTTGAAAAATTTCCCGGTCACGGCCGGCATGGTCGCGCTCATAACGAAACACCGAGGTGCGATAGCACAAGCGTAGGGGAAGCCGCGTTCCCATCATACCCATGGCGAGGGTCCGTGCAATCTGGGCGGTCGCATCAGGACGCAGCAGCATCAGTCGGCCTGTCGCACGATCGACGAACTGATAACTTTTTTCAATCAGTTCTAACTCCAAGCCTGGTGCGAGTACGTCGAGATACTCAAACATCGGCAAGATGATCTCTTCGTAACCCCCGCGGGCTAGAACGGCAAGAAGCGTCTGTTCCAGATGTCGAATGCGCCGGGCGGCAGCAGGAAGGATGGTGCTCATCCCGACAGGAATCAGGGACCGTTCCTGACCTGCCACGCCAGAAGTGCGGGGTAAAGGAGTCTTCAACGAAAAAGAGCCCATGGTCGACTGCCGGGCAATCTACAAGCCTTTCGACAAGTCAGCGACCTTCACGGAAAGGATGTGTTTGCTGTTGGTAATGTGGGCACGCACCGACGGGGGAAGCGGCGCATCGAGCCCGAAAATTAGTAGTGCATTTCCGCCGCGTTCTTCTCGTGAACACTGCATCCGCGCGATATTGATATTGTGATCCCCCAGCACATGACCCACAGTGCCGATCACGCCCGGGCGATCTTCATTGAGTATTATGAGAAGATGGTTGTCCGGCACCACTTCCACTTTGAACTGGTCGATCTCAATGATGCGGGGGTCCTTGCGATTGTAAAGTGTCCCGGCCACTTGATGGGATTTCTTCCCGGCCTCCACGCGCACCCGGATCACACTGGCAAAATCTCCGGCATCGTTGCTCTTCACCTCTTTGACCTCGATGCCACGTTCCTTGGCCACGATCGGCGCGTTCACATAATTGATCGGAGCTTCAAGGATAGAGGTCAGGAGCCCTTTTAAGACGGCAATCGTTAGGGGTGCCACATTCAAACCGGCAACTTCTCCCCCATACTCAACGGTTAATCGCTCCAAACCGCCTTCCAATAGTTGCGCTTGCAACAGGCCGACACGCTCCCCGAGCGAAAGATACGGTTGAAGTTGTGGTAACAGCTCCGGCGAGACGGACGGAATATTGACCGCTCCACGGGCGATGCCTTTGGTGAAATACTCGACGATCTGCTCAGCGATCCCGATGGCTACGTTTTCCTGCGCTTCAGTCGTCGAGGCCCCGATGTGTGGCGAGCAAATAAAATTGTCCAACGCCAAGAGCGGGTTATCCGGCTTCACGGGCTCGTCTTCAAACACGTCGAACGCTGCAGCCGCGACGCGCTTGGACTTCAGTGCATCGCAGAGATCCCCCTCATGCACAATGCCGCCACGCGCACAATTGGCAATCATCACACCCGGTTTCATTTTTCCAATCGCCTGAGCGTTGATGAGCGCTTTGGTTTCCGGGGTAAGTGGAGTGTGCACCGAGATCACGTCTGCCTGGCGGAAAAGTGCATCCAACTCGACGATAGTGACGCCCATTTTCTGGGCACGCTCCGGTGCCAGATAGGGATCGTACGCCACCACTTGCATCCCGACTCCCTGTGCCAACTTGGTGAGGTACCCGCCGATTTGTCCGACACCGACAATCCCGAGAACTTTATTATAAAGTTCTACGCCCATGAATTTTTCTTTTTCCCACTTGCCGGCTTTGGTTGACGCCGTCGCTTGAGGGATGCGTCGCGACATCGAAAAAATCATGGCCATCGTATGCTCGGCGGTCGTGACGGTATTGCCGCCGGGGGTATTCATGACCACGATGCCGCGACGTGTGGCAGCCGGCGTATCGACGTTGTCCAAACCAGACCCCGCCCGGCCTATTACTTTCAGGCAATCGCCTGCAGCAATGACTTCAGCCGTGACCTTCGTTCCAGACCGGACGATCAGTCCGTCCGCATCTTTGATCTCTTTCAGCAACTCCTCTTTCGGCAGTTTGGTTTTAACCACGACCGTAAAGCCGGCCTTTTCCAACACGTCCACACCCTGTTTCGACAGACTATCGCTGACTAGAATTTTCATGGTCGTGGCGCCTTACCTGCAGGTGACTTTAGGATGCCCCCATAATAATTTCTTGGGCTTTCGCGACCCCACTACCAAGTTTCATAGGATGGCCCAGCCCTTTGATGACCATCTCTACTGCCGCCAAGGCGGTGATGACGTCAAAGCTATCGATATAGCCCATATGCGAAATACGGAAGATCTTGCCCTTCAGGTGATCCTGACCCCCCGCAGCAGTCATTCCATATTGAGTCCGCAAATTTTTATACACCGCCTGACCATCCACCCCTTGCGGAGCGACGATCGCCGTCAAGGCATCGCTCGGACGCTCCTGAGGGAACAGGGCGAGCCCGGCAGCTTTGACGCCTTCACGCATGGCGGTGGCCAGCATGGCGTGCCGAGCAAAGACTGCTTCCAACCCTTCGGCTTTGAGAATATTCATGACTTCTTTCAAACCCAGGATAAGCGACACCGCTGGTGTATAGGCAGTGGTGCTCTTCTGCTGATTTTCCCGCTCTCTCTTGAAGTTGAAATAGAACGCTGCGTTCTTTGCCTTATCAGCCAATCGCCAGGCTTTCTCGCTCACGCTGGCAAACGCCAGTCCCGGTGGCAACATTAGAGCCTTTTGCGAGCCGGTGATCACCACGTCGAGTCCCCAGGCATCCGTCTTGAGGTCGAGCACTCCCAGGGCAGTGATCGCATCCACCACTAGAATAGTCTCTTCATACCCTTGGACGATGTCGGCCAAAGCTTTAACATCGTGTGCCACCGCCGTGGACGTTTCACTCGCCTGCACATAGACGGCTTTAATTAAGGGATCTTTTTTGAGCGCATCTGCAACGGCCTGTGGATCCACCGCGCGTCCCCACTCAATCTTCAGCTCGGTCACTTGTGCGCCGAAGGCCTTGCAGAGCTTCGTCCATCGCTCACCGAACTTGCCTCCATTCACCGTCAGGGCTTTATCACCCGGGGACAAAAAATTCGAAACCGACCCCTCCATACCCCCGGTGCCGGATGCCGCGAGAATCAACACGTCGTTCCTGGTCTGAAACAACCATTTCAGGTCTTCGCGAACTTCGCCAAACAGTTTGTCAAATTCGGGAGCCCGGTGGTGAATCATCGGTCTGGCCATGGCCAGGAGCACTTCCGGAGGAACGGGGGTCGGTCCGGGGGCCAGCAAATACCGTTTAAGCATGGGACGAACCTCCTCACTGTACGGAACGGACAATGTCAGGGATTTGGAAGGGGCGTACGCTACCATAGCCCCCCATATGTGTCAAGGTGACAAATCGTGAAGATGCTTATCTTTTCAGCGACTTCAATACAATGATGATGAAAGTAATCTTCGACGTGTGCACGCAATTCAACGCAGATTCTACTTCTCATGGAATCCGTTGCTGGTGGCCCACTCCCTCAAATTCTTGACAAGTTGTAACCTCCTCGATAGTCTGTCTTCGAGGCTCAGGCACCGCACATTCTCTTGAACAGTCTGTGGGTAATTTTATGTATGCACGTTTCCTCGGCGCCGGATTTCGCAATGTGGGGATTTTCGCCATCTGTATGCTCTCCCTCTCTGGAAAAACTTTGGTACGAGCCGAGGTGCCGACTCCTCTTCAACCGAATTCGGTCGAGGCCTCAGACCCCGTCTCTCAGGATATTCAATCTCTCATGCAGGAACCTGAATATTTATTGGATGAGGAAGATCGTGCCACTGCCGCGCAAAGCGACGCCGATGACAACCTGACTCCCATTGCCAGTGAGCCTTCCACGGAAGTACCGCCGGCGGAAGCGCTTCTTCAGCTCAAGCCTCTCAGCGGGACCACAGCCAGATTTACGGATCTGTTGACACCTCCGGCAGAGGTCATTCAAGAGGCCGCTGCCGCACAGAATCAGGAGTTGGAAGAGGTGACTGCCTACAATGTGCCAATCGTCCTCGATCCTTCCGTACAAGGCCATATTCGCTTCTTTAATGTGTCCATCCGTAACCGGTTTGAGCAGTGGCTCATCCGCCTGAGCCATTATCGACCATTGGTCGACAGCATCTTTTCCGAGTTCCATCTCCCGAGCGATCTCATTTATCTTTCTCTAGTCGAAAGCGGATTCAACCCTCACGCCTACTCACGCGCACGGGCGGCGGGTCCATGGCAGTTCATGAAGGGAACGGCGAAGGTCTACGGCTTACGGGTAGACAGCTATGTGGATGAACGGCGGGACCCCGTCAAGTCGACCGTCGCAGCGGCGCGTTATCTGCGAGACCTGTATGACTTATTCGGAACCTGGCCACTCGCGATGGCCGCGTACAATGCCGGCGAAGGCAAAGTGATGCGGGCACTGCATACGGCCCAAGCGGAAAGCTTTTCAGACATTGCAAAAACGCGCCTGATCCGGCGGGAAACCAAAGAATACGTGCCCCGCTTCATGGCCGTCACGATTATCGCTAAAAATCCTGATCGCTACGGATTTCCACAGAATGAGATCCGGCCACACGAGTTTGAAGAGGTGGTCGTGCGACGCCCCATTCACTTCAAGGCCATTGCTAATCTGACGGGAATCTCCTATCAGGAATTGAAGATCCTTAACCCCGAATTGCGAAGGGACGCCACGCCTCCCGATGATACCGAATATCGACTGAAAGTGCCGGTCGGCACGAAGGGGAAGGTGGAACAACTGCTGGATCGAGCCCCCACCCACAAATTTACGCCGCTCCCAGTCCCGGTTAAGGTACGTCAAGTCAGGAACGAGTCTGAGTCCGGACATTGGTATCGTGTCCGCGTAGGTGACTCTCTTGAGAAAATCGCCAAACGATTTAACATCTCCGTCAAAACACTCAAATCCAACAATAACCTGACAGGACCTACCATCAGGGCAGGAAGCCGCCTCGTCATCGCCCACTAATGCGATATTAACTCTGTGTATTTTTGAAGCAAGCGGCTACGGCTTCTTTTGAGAGGTCGGGGCACCGGATTTGCCTGAAGACTTTGCCGGCGACTCGGGCTGAACAGCTGGCGGGCTCGCTGTGGGAACAGGTGTGACATTATCCGGAGACTTCTTCACTTCAAGCACTTTCACACGAACAGCAGCCTCACTTGTGAAAGGCGAATTGGGATAATTCTTGATGAGGTTTTGGTAATGCGCGAGCCCTCCCTCAGGGCGGGACTGCGACTCTTCCATTTTTGCCAGTTCGAAGAGCACATGATCCTTGTTATGGGCACCAGGGATGTCGAGAATGCCGGCAAAAGCCTTGACCGCCTGATCACGGTCCCCTTTCCCCAAGTAGGCGTAGGCCAGCCGCTGCTGCACGAGACCCAGCAGCGACGGGTTGGAACCGTACAGCAACATGAATCGCTTGTAGGTTTCGATTCCCGCATCGACTTCATTCCCTAACGCCTGGGCATTACCAAGATGAAATAACGCCAAGGGAGCGACAGGGGTACGAGGGTATTGGTCCACAACCTGCTTGTAGAGGCTGATCGCCTGTGTGAGCTGTTCATGAGCTTTTTTCGGGTCGTCGGCCGGCCGATTGAAATAGTGAAGCGTCGCTTCTTGATCAAGTTCGCGCGCCTTCAAGGTCGTCTGGTAGTCATACCATATGACACCCGTAACCACCGCGCCCGCCACCAGCACAACCCCCAGGCCGACCAGGAGTGCCCGACGCTGCTCCTGCAGAATGAGCAGAAACCGTTCTACTCCACTCAACAAATGAGTCTCGTCGAGAGGGTCGGCTTTTGCGGGAGCCTTAATCCGATAGCTCATGGTTGCACAGTCATCGTGTTGGGACAAAGAAAGAAGCGGTCGTTTCCGGCAGCATCGCGCCTTATACTAGGGACTAGTCAGCCTTGTCAAATATCCCGGCATGTCCATTGAGTGCCATCTATGTTTGAGCAACATCTTCGGAAATTAGACCATCAACATCTCCTGCGCCGGCTTCGAACCATCGCCTCGGCCACGGGACCGACGGTCATGCTCGACGATCACCGGGTCATACTTCTTTCATCCAACAATTATTTGGGACTTGCGACGCACCCGGCCGTCGTGGAAGCAGCGATTGCCGCCACTCGGCAATATGGAGCGGGATCCGGCGCATCGCGTCTCGTTTGCGGCACTCTCCCACCTCATGAAGAACTCGAGGCCGCACTGGCAGAATTCAAAGGCACCGAGGCTTCTCTCACGTTTGCCGCGGGCTATCTGGCCAACATCGGCATCATTCCCACCCTTATTGGTAAAAGCGGACTCATCCTCGCCGACCGGCTCTGCCACGCAAGCCTGATCGACGGCTGCCGGTTGAGCGGCGCCACCTTGCGCGTATACCACCATCGAGACATGAATCATTTGGAGCAACTGTTGGCCCGTCGTTCTTCAGTCTCACCCACTCTTATCGTGACAGACGGTCTTTTCAGCATGGATGGAGACATCGCACCGCTGACCGATATAGCTCTCTTGGCCGAACGGTATGATGCGGCGGTCTTTGTGGACGATGCGCACGGGACAGGAATTTTGGGACGCAGCGGAAGAGGTAGCCTCGAACATTGCCATGTGGAATCCCGCTTGCCCTACCATATGGGCACCTTGAGCAAAGCGATGGGGGGCGCCGGGGCCTACATCGCCGGTTCAACCTCCTTCATTGCTTATCTCGTCAATACGTGCCGTGCCTTTACCTACACAACTGCGCCTCCGCCCGCCTCCGCCGCCGCAGCCACCGCCGCGATCCGTGTCATGAAACAAGAACCCGAGCGGCGTGCCCGATTGTGGCGCAATCGCGATCACCTCGCACAAGGGCTCAAGCGCCTTGGCTTTCAACTCACGCCGTCGGAAAGTCCAATCTTGCCGATCCTCGTGGGTGATCCCGACCGTGCCGTTGGCCTGGCTCATGCCTTGCTGAGTCACGGTGTCTATGCCCCCGCTATTCGTCCACCGACGGTACCCGCTGCTACCAGCCGTATTCGACTTACCATCACGGCCGATCACACCGCCGAGCACATCGACGATGCCCTGGCAGCGTTGGAACGGGCCGGTCGTGCACTCCACCTGATCTAGCACCGGAAACCGCCGTCAGTCTTTCTCGAAGCCGATCAATTCCCCGCGTCTCTTCTGGATATTTTCTTGCTTTCCCACCCTCCTATGGCATGATCCAGGAAGCTCAACGGTCATACTCATTCACTCATAACTTCGCCCGTTTATCCGCACCTACTACACGTCATGGAGCCATCTGATGATTGACATCTCCAAGTTGTTGACCTTTGGCGTCCAGCAAGGCGCCTCAGACTGCCACATCAGCGCCGGCGAACCGCCGATGATTCGTCTACATGGCGATCTCAAAAAACTCGATCATCCCCCTTTGAGCCAGGATGAAACCCACGCGCTCATTTACGACATGATGAGCGATGCGCAGCGAAAGAACTTCGAAGAACACCGGGAATGTGACTTCTCTTTCGACCTCGGAGATATCGCTAGGTTCCGCGTCAATGTGTTCGTACATGGCCGTGGATTGGGCGCGGTCTTCCGGACCATTCCGACTGAAATTCTTCCGCTGGAAAAGCTCGGCATGCCACCGATTCTCCGACAGCTCTGCGATCGCGAGAAAGGCCTGATCCTGGTGACCGGCCCGACCGGATCAGGGAAATCCACCACTCTTGCGGGAATGATCGACTACCTGAACAATACATACGAAGGGCATATTCTTACGATCGAAGATCCGGTGGAATTCGTACACAAATCCAAAAAGTGTCTCGTCAATCAGCGGGAGCTGGGCGTGCATACCCTATCCTTCGCGAATGCGCTCCGCGCCGCCCTCCGCGAAGACCCGGACATCATCCTAGTCGGTGAAATGCGCGACTTGGATACGATCCAGCTGGCGTTGACCGCAGCCGAAACTGGCCACTTAGTCTTCGCCACTCTTCACACCTCCAGCGCGCCCAAGACGGTCGACCGTATCATCGACGCTTTCCCTCCGAACCAGCAGGCGCAGGTTCGGGCTCAGCTGTCGGAGACGTTGGAAGCGGTGTTGACGCAGACCCTACTCAAGAAGAAGAGCGGCGGCCGAATCGCAGCAGTGGAGATTATGGTCGGAACGACGGCGGTACGGAACCTCATCCGCGAGGGCAAACTGCATCAGATTCCCGGTGTCATGCAGGCCAGCCAAAAAGACGGCATGCAGACCATGGATATGGCTCTGGTTGACCTCGTGTCACGCGGCCTCGTAACGAAAGCTGAGGCTCAGTCACGAAGCATGAACCCCAATTTGTTTACCGCTTCGGCAGGAGGCGCTGCATAAGGGTCGTGCCGAACTATCTCAACGGCTCTACGTAGTATTGGAAAGAGGCATCATGGATGTTCGCACTCTCCTCGAAGTAATGGTCAAGCAAGAATCTTCCGACCTCTATCTGACAGTCGATGCGCCACCTATTTATCGCATCCACGGCTCGACGCACCGAACGGATGCACCGCCATTTACGAACGAGCAGCTTGAATCACTGGCCTTGGCGCTCATGCGCGGTCAACAACGTGGCGAATTCGAAGAGAAGATGGAGATGAATCTTGCTCTGTACTACAAAGAGCTAGGCCGTTTTCGTGTGAATATCTTTCGCCAGAAAGGAAACGTCGGCCTGGTGTTCCGGCATATCAAAGCGGAGATCATGACGGTCGAGCAATTAGACCTGCCGCCCATTGTGAAAGACATTGCGATGACCAAACGCGGGCTGGTGCTCGTCGTCGGCGCCACAGGTTCGGGGAAATCCACCTCTCTGGCAGCCATGATCGATCATCGCAACACCGTGCATGCCGGTCACATCATCAGCGTGGAAGACCCCATTGAGTTTGTCCACCATCACAAGAAATCCATCGTCACTCAACGCGAGGTGGGCTTTGATACTCATTCATTCGGCCACGCGCTGAAGAATACCTTACGTCAAGCTCCGGACGTCATTCTTATCGGAGAAATCCGGGATACGGAAACGATGGAAGCCGCGATCACTTTCGCTGAAACCGGACACCTTTGTTTGGGCACATTGCACTCCAATAACGCCAACCAATCCATCGAGCGCATCATGAATTTCTTCCCGGTGGAACGACATGCTCAAATTTATTTGCAGCTCTCGTTGAATTTGCGTGCAATTATTTCTCAACGGCTGATTCCTTCCCTTGACGGCCGCCGGGTCCCCGCGCTTGAAATCATGCTCGATACACCCCGCATCAAAGACCTCATCAAGCGCTCCGAAATCGATACGTTAAAAGAAGCCATGGAACAGGGGGTTGATGAAGGGTGCCAGACATTCGATCACGTTCTGCTTCAGCTCTATCAGGCGGAAAAGATCAGCATCGAGCAGGCTTTGATCAACGCGGATAGTGCCAATAATCTTCGCCTCAAAATCAAACTGGCAGGGCTCAAAGGCGACGACGCAGTGGCCGCCCTTTTGGACAAGAACGCGAGGAATGAAAAAGCCTTTCAGATTCAGGGGCAATTGGGCCAGACCGGAAGCAAGAAACGTTGACGAGCATAGGGTCAGGCGGCTCCATGCGTCTATTATAACGGCCGGTCTATACTACCCGCCCCTGCAGTCGATCGGTGCCACTCTCATCGAATCCCGGACGGCTCAGGCTCCATGGCCTGTTCGAGATACGAAACAATCTTCTCCAACGCAGCTGCGCTCAATTTTCGTCCGTACCACACCGGCATGGTATCCGCAGGAAAACCCGGCACGACATAGACGCCAGGCGAAACGATTGATTCTATAATATAGTCGCGGACAGTCTGCGCCTGACCACGATAGTGGGGATCGGCAAGACGCATTATTCCGATCTTCCCCAGCCACAGCGGAGGGCCGACCTGCCCATTAGCTCCCGCAATTCCAGGGATCTGATGACAGACCGGGCAGCCGGCGCCGACAAACAACTGTTGAATCGGCTCATCCCCGGTCGCCAAAGGCACCATGTTGGGATCGATTTTCTGAACGTTCCGTAACGGCTCGGAAGGGGGCGAGACGTTCCTCATGGCACCCAATGCGATCAGGAGAACGAATCCAGCAGCCCACGCTCCTATTGCTTTATTCTTAGAATTCGCAGGCGGAACAGATGGAGGAGAGGTCGAATCAAGCATGGATAGGCGGTGCGAAATTTAGAGAGCACCCGTGACAATACACCCTCTGTAGTGCCCGAGAACAAGATCCTGAAAAAATTGATCAGCCCTTACAGGCAGGCACCCGCGCTATTTAGGGGCATCCATCGCGCACCGAAATCCGATCGTCCTATCTTGAAAGTCAGGTTCTGCCGAAAAGCGTGCGGACACTCTTAGCGCGATGGGTAGATCGGCCCACGATCCTCCGCGCAACGCCCTCTTCTCGCCGTTCGCAGGGCCGATGGGGTTTTTCTCAGGACTTTTTGAATAGTATTCACGATCGTACCAGTCGGCTACCCATTCAGCAGCATTCCCCGCCATGTGGTGTAGGCCGTAAGGGCTTCTGCCGCCCTCTTTCAGTCCATGACGGACACTCATCCCTTCGATGCCGCCGGCCACGCTTACTAGCGTAATCGCCTCACTCACCCACACACCGCGGTTATAGTTCGCAATATCGACGAATGGCTGCATGTGTCCCCACGGGTAGCGCCGACCATCAGTCCCTCGTGCAGCTTTTTCCCACTCGGCTTCAGTCGGAAGTCGCTTCCCGGCCCAGGCGCAATAGGCTGCAGCATCAGCCCATCCCATTCCGACAGCCGGACGATCGCTGACCGTGGCTGTTGCCTCATCATCCCACGTAGAAGGTGCCTCATGCATCGTTTCACGCACGAAGGTTCCATATAGGTGGAGCGTAACCTCGTACCGATCAATATAATAGGACTCGAGGCTTACCGAATGCTCAGGTCGCTCGGAGGGAAGGCCGTCATTACTCCCCATCGTAAACGCTCCTGCAGGGATCATCACCATGGGTGCCCCATCCTTAGCTCTGATTATAGCGGCTACGCTGGGCGGGCCATCCTGGCCAGACGGCCCCGACTCGATGGCCCAACCCGATAGAGCTTCGATGATTAGAGAGACGGAAACAATGATGGATACGATGAATATTTGCATAGATACCTCCCACACTAGCAAGCCCGCAGAGGACTCGACTCTACTCTCGTGCAAAGTGTAGTCGCGTGGCTGTGCAAACTCAACTGAAAGTCCGGAAGGTCATAAAGGCCCGCTTGATAACTGTGGGCGATATAAGGCGTCGAGGTAAATAGCGTGGAAGAATGCGAGAGTGATGACCGCGAGATGGAACCGGATCAGGACCGGCCGACAGTTCTCCACTATCGGCCGGTCAAAAAGACCTGTTCATATACTAATCGAGGATTAGCGGAGTTCTGCGACACGCCGGTCGTGCTCTTTCACACTTCGCCCTGCCGTAAAGTCAGGCCGATCCAAAAGATTGTGCAACACCTCCTGTTTCAACTGAGTCATCAACGCCTTGCTATAGATGGAAGATGGCGCGGTATCCTGCAAGAGATTCAGCCAGCCTATAGTGGCCGCGTCATAGCGACCACTCGGCATAGCGGTGTGCAACTCCTGAAACACCGTGATCGCATCAGCCCGATTCTCAAAGAGCGCGACTAAGCCACGGGTATAATAGGCCTCCTCACAGGCCGGTCCTTTATGGCAATTCTTCATACGCGTGTCCTGCACATGAGCAATTGCCTGGAGCGGCTTCAACTCGCTAATATCGACAGCAAAAAACGCGCTACTCGGTAACGTCGTCGAAGAGCCTGGTTTAATCATCGTACAACCCTCCAAACCACTCATAATGAGTACCAACAGAACGAGGCAGAGAAGATTTCGTTGCGACATGTGATCCTCCTAGCAAACGTACGATTGGGTGTCTGGTCTTTTGCCTTGAGTTGATGCTCTAACTCTAGCATGCAAACCGCATCCGGCCATTACACGGAGGATGTACTTCCTCAGTACGGCGCCTACGTCGCGCTCCACCGCCAGAGACGACATTGGGAGGGACTATGGGAATCCTGATTAATAAGGCCTGTCTGAGGCGAGGAAGAAGGAATAGGGGGTGTTAGACTCTAGGTTCACCTGCTCCAAAGGCTAAATCGTTTATCATTGCCAGTTTGCGGCAAGTATCTGCTGTACGTCCTGGGGGCGTTGGGCAACAGCTTGATCCCAACTCAATCCCGTCTGCTGGGTAAGCCCGCCATCGCCTGAATCAATTGATTCACTTGGGTGTTCATCAACTGTTGTCCGTTGCCGGCTTGAATGACCTCGGTTTGATTTAAGGCCCCGAGATACCAGTTCTGGATTGTCACCTGATCACTCGTACCATACACCGACAAACGCAGATCATTCGCCTGCCGGCTGATGACGAGATCTAGCGGATTGATCGTGGATCCAAATAGCATGGTATCGGATGCGCCCGAGCTATCAGCTACCATGTCCTGACTACCTCCTCGGCTATAGAAATAGGTATCGTTACCTCCCAAACCGGTCAAGACGTTGTTCGCACTGTTTCCCGCCAGCGCGTTATTCGAAGCGTTGCCACTCCCGTTAATCGCTGCCGTACCAATCAACGTCAGATTCTCGAGATTGGTTCCCAAGGTCCACGTGATCGAACTCTGGACCGTATCCGTCCCCGCGCTGGCGTTTTCGATCACTGAATCGCCGGTCCCGACGACGTAGGTATCATTGCCGGCCGCACCAGCCAGCGCATCGGCACCGGCCCCTCCATCCAGAATGTTGTTTCCGGTATTGCCGGTGAGGCTATTGTTCAGCACATTGCCTGTCCCATTGATCGCCAAGGTCCCCGTCAACGTGAGGTTTTCAACCTCACTTCCCAGGACATACGTAATAGAACTCTGCACCAGATCGGTTCCCCCGCCCGCAGTTTCTGTCACCACGTCTCCGCCATCGTCAACGACGTAGGTATCATTGCCGATGCCACCGGTCAGCACATTGGCCGCACTGTTGCCCGTCAAGATAT
>JACCYV010000003.1 GCA_013696305.1 Nitrospira sp. | reverse complement strand
TGGACGGAGGCCTATGCTTCGAGCGTCAGCGTTATTCAATGACGATTCGTCGATCGACATGGTCGGTAAAAGTGGGATCGTTCGATAGGAAAATGACCGACCAGGGTTCGTCTTTTGCGCACAGCCGGCGAAGGAGGATTTCGCGTGTCGCTGGCAACATGTTGTGGAGGGTGCCGTCGAAGATCAGCAGTTGCGGGCGAGTCACGATCGCGCGGGCCAGGAGGAGGCGGAGGATCTGACTCAGGGAAAGACTGGTGTCCAGGCTGGAGACGGGAGTGTTCAGGCCTCGTGGCAGTGCATCGATGTCCTGGTCGAGTTCGACGAAACGCAGGGCCCACTGGAGATCCTGAAAGTCGATGGTGGGCCGGCCCAGCGTGATGTTGTCTTCCAGCGTACCGTCCAACAGGGTGGGGTGGGAATCCAGGATGAGTCCTCGCACGCGGCTGATCGATCCCCGCTTGATCTCGACCAGATTCATATCGTTGTACCGGACGAATCCAGTCGCCGGGGGGTGGAGGCCGGCCATGATCTTGGCAAGCGCGGTCTTAGCCCGGTTGGTCTTGCACAGCACCGCAATCTTCTCCCCAGCCGCGACATCAAGACACACATTCTGAAAGATCGGCGTGCCATCCGGAGAGGAATAGGACAGGTTTCGACAGATCAGGCGGATGCCGGACGAACCGAACTCCGCCGGCGGCACTTCTTCCTTGGCGCCGTCTTCTTCCGTGGGTAACGAGAACAGTCCGGCCATTTCACGGCATGACACAAACGCAAAAAACATCGCGACCATGCGCCGGGCGAGCGTGTCCATGTTCAGGAGCAGATTGCCCACCAAGAGTTCAGCGGCCGCGAACTGCCCTACGGTCAGTTGCCCATCGGCCAGGAGGAGTCCGGCGGTCACGAGCAGGCCGCTGTGGCCGACCACCTGCCACAGGGCCGCCGCTTTGTATTGTCGCCCGGTGAGGGTATTGGAACGTCGCTGGCGAATCCGGACATAGGTGCGGGTCAGCGCATCCGTACGCTCCAGCAGATAGGGGCTTTCACCGGCGCCCCGCAGATGGGGGAGATTGTGCGCGATGTTTTGAATCCAGCCGAAAATCTCATAATGAAGCCGCGACATCTCCAAGGTGATGAAAAAACCGCCGCGACCGAATAGGGTCAGCAGTCCCACAAATCCAAGGATCAGCACCAGAATGTAGGCTACAAAGTAGGGATGAAACAGCACGAGCATGGTCATCGCGATGGCCCCCACGACGGCGACATTAAACAAGTCCGCCAGCATGGCGACCAGGGCGCGGGTCAGCAGGTCGGCCTCCATAAACCGATGGGCTTGCTGCGGGGCAAAGGTGTCGTCGCGCAACCGAGGGAGGAGCCGCGTAAAGCCCAGCGCAATCCGCGTATAGAGCCGTTGCTGCAGCGTTTCCACTGCGCGCGCCTGCAGCACGCGGAATGCCGCCACGCCGGTCAAGGAACTGGCGACGAAGAGCGTTAATGTAAAGATCATTCGCGATTCCATCGCGAACGAAAACGTGCTGACGAGTTCCTGGACAGCGACAGGGACACAGAGGAGGAAGAGGCCGATCGCGACGGCATAGGAGGCGATGATGCCCAGGATCTGCCGCTCAACCTTCAGCAGAAAACCGAGATGCGCGAAAATATCGCGGAGCACCTCGTTCAGTCGGTATTGAGGATAGGTCAGTGGGTCGACGGGGACTGTGGTGGGGGGATGGTCCAAAAAAAACTCCTACCGCGTGTGGTGCGCTGGTAGGAGTTATCAGCCGATCACGGGTCTCGTGGTCGGCGGTTCCCGGTGAACTCCATCACCTCATTGATTGTCGGATTCTGAGTAAAGTCTAGACCGAGATCCCTTCCCTCGTCAACACAAGAGGGGGTTTCGGGGTGCGAAGGTCTTGCCGGTTCGGTTCGCCTCTAGTGAAGGAAGATGGACGTGAAAATTAAGGCGGTGCCGGAGAGAAAGAGAAACGCGGCAAACGTGGTGCGGTATCGGTCGGTGCTCATCTTGCTATACAGCAGGAGTTCGGTAGCCAGGAACATGCTCACGCCTACTGCCATATACAGCGCCGTGGTAGCGGTGGCAATGGCAGAGGGTCCGAGGGTGAGTCCCAGTGTCAGGAGTTGAA
>JACCYV010000364.1 GCA_013696305.1 Nitrospira sp. | reverse complement strand
TGTTTTGTGAGTGAAGCGCAGGACGGTCAAAACGACTGCCCGGCTAGGCCGCAGCGAGCGAAGGGCCGAAGGCGTACTCATGGTACGTCGAGGGTCTGAGCGATGAGAGAACGACGCCGGCGGTCGTTTTCACCGTCCTGCCTAGAAGAAGGCCATGCTGGCATACGTCACCGTCGAATTATACTGGTCGGTGATGCCGCGGTCATAGCGCAGGACCTGCCCCGATTCCGCTTGAATCAAGCGCAGGAGCGAGTAGATCGGCGAGAAGCCGGAGATGCGGCGCTGATCGTTTTCTTTTTGAATGAACGTCGCAAACTCTTCTGGGTCCCGGTTCTCGACATGCTTGAGCATTTCGAGGTCGATTTGCATACAGCGGTGAAAGGAAAAATCCGTCGGCGGAGCCGCATCGCCGTAACGCATGCCGATATGGGCCAGCTCCGCTCCGACCACGACACAATAGGGTTTGCCGGAGGCGGCCAAGGCGTCCTTCAATGTCTGAAGAAACGTCTCGACCTGTGCCCGTACTTGCGGATCGCGCAGACTGTCCGCTGAAAACGACGTAAGGACGGGGACAATCGTGAAGGGCCTCTCTTTTCCGAGGCTCTCTTGCAGGAACGGCAGCTGAAATTCCAGTGCATGTTCATTTTGATGTGCCAATTCTTCGGTAAAGGCGGAGGGCATCTGCGCGCGCAGATGATCGGTGACGCTGCGTTCGACCTTGACGAGCCCCAGCGGCGTCTCGAAATCTTTATCCGTGACCGTCACAATCTGTTCGAGCCCGGCGTGGGCGGTGCCGATGAGCACGTACAGATCCGGCTGCTGAGCGTCTTGCAGTTCTTTATACGCCCAGGCATAGATAGGGCCGGCATGTTTCAGTTCGTAGGTCGGCGCGACGAGCCCCTTGATGGGTGTGCCCGCATGCTCGGAAGCCTTGATCTCCGGCCCTTCCTTCGAGGTGAAGAAGCCTTTGATTTGAGCGCGAAGCTTGGCGGCGTCGGCTTCATAGCTCCGGCCGGCAAACTGCGGGAGCCGGCAGGGCGCCAGGCGATAGTTTTCCAGTGCCTGTTGCAGGGCTTGCTCAGTTCGCTGCCCCTCCAGAAAGAATTTCATCTCCAGATCCGCGAGCAACTGTTCGACTTTGTTCGGCATGAGGAACTCGCCGAACCGCTTCAGATAAATGGCGCCGATGTCCTGCAAGGTATGTTCCCCATCCAAGTGCTGCACGATGAAAAAATAGTTCAACGGCAGGACCAGTCGCTCCTTGCTCAAGCCGGTCGGGTCCCAGAGCACCACGTACTGCTCTTCACCTTCCTTGATCGGTGAAAACTGAAGGTTGCGCAGCAGTGGATACTGCGCGGAATCTTTGGCAGTGATAGTCGCGTTTGATTCCATAATGAGAGGCATTGTAGCGGAGCCAACTTCTCAGGCGCAACAGCCTTGGCAGGATGCGGAAAAAGTCCACCAGCGACGTTCTCGCATCATTCAGAGCCTCAACGTACCAAAGGGTACGCCTCAGCTCTTCATTCGCTGCGGCCTTGCTGGACGGCTTTTTTGCGCATCCTGCGCGCTATTCTGATACGAACCCCACAGGTAAGCCGATTGCGACGTACTGTGTGAGCAGCGAGTTTCCGCAGCCTGTTAGAAGGCCGTCATTTGTGAAGTGTATCTTGCCGGGATAGAACGTTGCGCAGAGTCGTCCTGATCTTCTTTTGCGAACGACGAGATACGGGCGACGAACGACGTGGCTGGGTGCCAGCCCAACCTACTGTTTCGGCGGATGCGTGGAGCCTCGTCGGGTCAACACAATCAGGGTCGCGACCGTCAGTAGAAAAAGCCACAGCGTCGGACGTCCATAGGACGCATCGGAGAACTCGATCAGGTCCGTCAGACGTCCAATCAAGAGTGACATGCGGGCCATGACGGTATAGCCAAAGGCCGCTCCGAACGAGATCATGAGAAACACAATGCCGGCGCGCGCGATCATTTTTCCCGGGCCTGCATGTTCCACTGAGAAGAAGAAGTAGAACAGGACCGAGACCACGCCGACCAGAATGATGATCCCGTTCAGATGGCTGGCGGGATCCAACAAGGAATAGGTAAATGTGACGCCGCCGTCCGGCGTGATGGCCAAGAGCGGGCGAACCGTATCTTCGATCTGTTTCAAAATGAACGAGGAAATCGTTCGGGGAATCGCCAGTCCCGCGCCGACTCCGACGATAAAGGCAAAGGCATACCGGGAGAGCCAGGCTGCCTTGGGGACATACCGCGTGAGCATGAGCGCGCCGATGCAGACAGGGATCAGCAGCGACCATTCCCCCTTGTCGAGAATCGGGCGCAGGATCAGGGTCATGACGACCGTATCGTAGGTTTTGACGATCGTATACCCGAGCGAGACGCCGACATAGAGGTGCTCGGCAAGTTTGAACAACGGATTGTCTTCATAGAGGAACGACAGGATGAAAAGGGTCAACCCCGTCGCGATCCATCCGCCGAGTATCACTTCAAAAGGAAGATCCATCGCAGCTACGATCCTATCTGTCCCTGCCGGCGCAGTTGCCGCCGCATCGTAAAGTAGAACATGTTACAGATTGCGACGAGCACGATGATGGCCATGTGGGTGGTCGATTGCGCATCCATCCCGGCGACGGCCTTGCCCTTCTGATCGATCAGCGTCTCATATTCTGCAGCCCCACGCAGGCCGCCGATCAATCCGTTGATCTGGCCGCTCCGCAGCAACGGGTAGAGACCGGGCGCCATGACGCCGGTGCAGCCGCCGCCGAGTTCAAATTTATATTTGTCCTTGCCGAAGACGTACCAGGCTTCGACCCCGGGGTTGCCGGCGCCCAAACTGACGGCATAGGTCACGTCGCGCAAGTTTTGCACCCCGGCCAGGACGGGAAGGCTTTTGGTCGGTTTGTTTCCATAGTCGGCGGGGAACGCATTGTAGAGGTCCTGCCCCATGTTGAGGATGACCGCGCTCCCCCCCGGACTCCAGCCCAGGAACACATAGTCCTTGCCGTTTTCCTTGCCCGCCTCCAGGGCCGTTTGAGAGACGATTTGATCCGCCAAACCGGTTCCCGAGACCCAGAGCGTCATGGCGATGACCCGCAAATTTTTACGGAAGGCGTGGCGCAAAATGGAGATGGCCTGGGGATAGAGCTCGGGTTTTGAGGCAGGGTCGAAATCCAGTGACAGCAGAAAGACGGACCCTTCGGGCAAGGTGTCGATGTAATCGTAGACGCCCCGCACCTCCGATGAAATTCTGATGGGCAGTCCGACGGGGTACAGCAGCGGAAGTAGCGTGCAAAGCCCGATCACCAGAAAGATGATCCGTCGGTCGATCCGTAACATGCGCTCGGCGAAGCTCATTCTTTTCCCCCGCCCAGGTAGGACCGCTCCACGCCGAAAATGATTTTGAACGACAGCGCGACGGCACCGAGGCTGACCCCGATCAAAATGGCGCGCCGGACCGAGGCGTTCAACACATTCAAAATCCAGCTCGACAGATCTCCGCTGAGGGGGAAGAGGTACTCTCCCAGAGGGACCCGGCCCATCATCACGATCACGGCGGCCATTAAGAGCACCGCGGCCTCCCGACTTCGCGCGCGAAACGATCGGTAGGCGGCTGAAGCAATGAAGAAGGCGAGAATGGCGAACATCGTGCCCTGCAGCGGCACGAGAGTATAGGAATAGATCCAGCCGAATGATGTCATCGCGCCGTCCACGCTTTCCTTGCCGTGGTGCCAGAGTCCGATCATCACTGTGCCCAACATGCCGGCATAGAGCACGAGGCTATAACCCCAGCCGGCTTCCTTCCGCCGAATCTTTGCGGCATGCACGTGAAACAGGCTGGTAATGCCCAGCACGAGCGCGAAACCTCCGATGATCTGGAGCCATTTGGTGACAGTGGTCAGCAGTTGTTCGGAGGCGGGATGAGGCACGTAATACTGCGCGGCCATGACCAACCCGGTCACCATCGTGATCAGCAGCGGCAGCTGCCGGCGAAGAAAAATCATTTCAAATCCTTGAACAGGTCGAGGAGCGGTTGATGCCAGGTGGCGCCGGTGAGGACCGCGATCGTGGCCAGCACCGTGCCGATACCGATCACACAAAGAATAAAGGCTTTGCCGAGATCCTGCCCGCGCAGGGTGCCGATCTGGACCGGTTCTTTGGATAGATAGGCACTGGCGGCGTAGAGCTCCTCACCGATCAGGGTATAGTCACAGGTCGTGACGAAGAACGGAAGTTGATGATCGGAGTCGGTCCCCGCGATTTGAATGGCGCCGGTGCTGGCGCCGGTTTCCGTGAGCAGGAGGGATTCGGCAAAGTACGAGCCCATGAAAAAATTCGCCGCCGGCTTTCGGCGGAGCATGATGCCGTCCACGGCCGCGGTGTAACTGAATTGATCGCTGGTGATGAAAAAATTGGCGTCTTCCTTGAACAGGTCCGGCTTGCCGGCTTCCAGATAGGCCTGTTTGGTGATTTCCTGACAGACGGCCATGGTGACAGGTTCGCGGTGCGGAACCAGGAGTTCCGTTTCGTAGGAGGCCGCTTTCTTGGCCACGCGTCCCAGAATGACGGCCGCCGCAATCGTCGAGGGATCGCTCATATCGTGCGCACCGGTCATGTAAAGAATAGGCTTGCCTAATTCCGTCGCCCGCCCGATTGCCTCATCGACGGCATCGAGTCCGGGAATACGCCGCAGGAAGATCTCTTTTCGTCCGGCCAGATTGATCGCGTAGAACACCACGGCGCCGAACAGCATTGCCAGCACGAGATTGTTCAGCTGATTCCAATTCATCCAGTTCGGTTCCGGCGAAGCCACACCCGGTTCAGCGATCGAGCGTTCCTGGCCGTTCACGGCTGCCACGGTGACGGCATAGGACTGGCCGGGTTTCAATTCGGTGCCTTTCCCATTCTTGATGACATACAGGTGGTCGCCCGGCGATCCCGGCCTCGTCCACCAGGCCGCCTTCGCCTCGCGGACATAGTGACTATTCGCAGGAAATTCGGCGAGGACTTTCCAGGCTGCCGGGTCTTGCGGCGGAGCGCCTTCGTGCAGCAGAACCTGATGCTTCCCGCTCGCATGATCAAAGGGTGAAGGCGCCCAGGTGGCCGTGAGACTACCTCCGCCGTCGCTGGGAGTGTCGCGTACTTGAAGTTGTTGCGGAGGCACAAGGACTGCCTGTGCCAAGAGGAGATGCGGTGTGCACGCGAGGAGAGCGATGGTAAGAAGCACTATGTGAAAGCGATGCTGTAGGAGGTTCATGCTCCCTCGATCACTTCGATATTGGTACGGGGCACCACCGTCGTCGTGCCGTCGGGAAACCGCACTTCAAGTACCCGAACTTCGCTTTCCGTCGGAATCGCTGTGAGTTCAGACGGCAAGCCCGATACCGCGCCGATCTTGCCGAACAGAGGATCTCTGATGATACGCACCGGATCACCGAGTTGAATCCCCTCGCGCTCGACGTGATCCGGGCGGGCGCCGGCTGAAATTGACGCCTGCGGGATGATGATTTCGGGTCGGATGACTCCTGCGCGGATTTGCGTCGCGCCTGAGATAGACGCCCTGTGGCCCGCATGGGCGGACAGCAGCGCGAACGTCTTAGGAGCCATCGGGATGGTCCCAAATCCTTCTGTGAGGATCAACGTAAATCCCACCTGCTCCGCGCCGGTAATGGCGACGCCTAAATCGTAGCCGAGCAGCGCGCGCAGATCTTTGTCGTGAATGCCTCCGACGATTAACCCGACGACGCCGATCTCTTTCGCTCGTGTCAGCGTCGCGGCCGGCAGAAACGCGCCGCCAACGACGATTTTCCCTTTCATCGAGGAAGGCAGTTGCTCGGGCAGCAAAGGCTGCTCCGGCGCGGTCACACCCATGACCAGCTCGCCGCTGACTTCCCCCCCGATGCCGAAAATGCCTTGCACCAAACTGCAGGTTGATTCCACCGTGACCCCCTGCGCTGGATGCACCTCGGCTATCGTGCCGTCGATGTAGCCGAGTAATTCAAGTACCCGCGGCGGTTCGCGCAACAAGATCTGTCCGGTGATCGTTGAAATCGATTCCACCCTGCCGGTGATCGGCGAACGGATTTCCGTTTTAAACCATTTGATGAGGGGTTTGTTCTCGGCCAGCACGTCGTCTTTTTGAACGGAGTCTTGTTCTTTTTTGACGAGATAGACATTGATCTCGTCCGGCGCAACGCCCAGCCGATTGGCCAGGTTGAGCGGAATCACTTTGCCGGGCAATTCCGCCCGGGCGACTGTCGTATTCGCCTGCACGACGTCGCCCACCTTTACCAAGACCGTTCCGGGTAACGGCAGCATACGCCTGCGACGAACGGTGGTTCGCTCGGTGACGGTGAGTCCTGGTGTATAGCTATGGGCCATAGTCGGTTGCTGAAAACGCCCTGCAGCTTCGTTCTCAGTTGCTCGTTCCCCCCGCCGTACTACTTACAGTACGACTCGGGGCTCTCGCGCCTTGCGGCCGACCCGGGGAGAGGCGTGGCTCTAGGCCTGGGGTCGGGCGGGTGAACAAGGCAACGTTTTGAGCAATCTCTAGGGGTCTATTTCGAAAAGTATGCACTCTCAGCTCTCCGTCGGATACAACCCGACCGCCGCGTACCATCGCGTGAGAGCCGCGACGCGGGCTGCCTGCTCGCTCGGCAGCTGCAAGGGACGACCGCGTCCGTCCAGCATGAGGCCGACGACGCCACCCTGGACCGTTCGTGTGAATGGCTGTCCCGGCCCGTTGCCCAGATCGACCAGTTTGGCCGGCTGTATCGTGACCATCGCCTGTTGCTCGCGAGTCAGACTGAACAGCTTGAGATCGCCGAAATTCAACGTGCCTTTCTCGATGCGTCCATGAGGCAGAGCCACTTCATAATCCGTGCAGCGCTCTCCGTCCTTGCCCTGTCCGATCGGGGCGATGCACGTACCGAGGTAGACCAT
>JACCYV010000359.1 GCA_013696305.1 Nitrospira sp. | reverse complement strand
CGGCAAGCCCTATGATGCTGTGCCATCCCCATTTGACCGCCAGTTCCCGCTCCATGCGGGCGGCTGTATCGATCGGATGGCCGAACAGCCGTTTCGTGCCGGTAAGATCCAGAAACAGCGAGCCGGGACGGATTGACTCCCACGCCGGCGCAAAATGCAAAAGGGTCTGTTGCAATTCGTGATGCGCCGCCTGCGCCAGCGACGAGTCCGGCGGGACTACGCGAAGGCTTGGGCATAATCGGCTGGCCAGCTCCACAGACATGCCCGGACGGATTCCCTCGATGACGGCTTCGTGCGACGCCTCCCGGATCAGTGCGCGAGGCGTATGGACCGGTGCCAGGACGACCGGTCTGTGGCGCAACGAAACCTCTCGGCTCTGCGCGAGCGCGATCCCGAATGATGGAATCTGGAGACAGACGATATGGCGATCCATTGACGCATTGTAGACGTAACCAATGGTTACATTCAAAGGGGCAGGTGTCCATGCCATTGCGGAGGGCCCCCAAAACATGAGGGATTAAAATAGTCTGAAGATCGAGATATGGATTGTCGTAAATTGTTTGCGGTGAGGAAAGTTACACAGGCGTCGCACCCGCGCGACGCCTTATTCACAAAACTGAGACTTTACGGCTTCTTAGTTTCGCCGGAAGCAGGCGGGCAATTGAGTCCGGCAAAGGGATTGAGCGGGTTAACCCGTGGCGAGCAATGTTGCGCCTCCGGTGCAGCAGGTGCAGATGAATCTTTCGAAGTCGCAGGCGGTGAGGATGGCTCGTTGGAAAAGGATTGGCGGGGAAGCATCGACGATGCGGAGGGGGGCACGACAGTAAGCGGGAGATCTGGTCGAGGCGCCGATGGGGAATCCACCGGTGGGGTAAAGCCGCCGGGGGGCGAGGGCGAGGGCGTGGTCACCACGGCGCAGCCATGCTTTCCTTTCGGTTGGTCCGTCAGGATGGTGGTGCCGTTGGTTCCCTCGCAGCGATAGACCTTTGCCTCTGCCGATTTCGACAGCAGCAGCGCCGCAAGGCTAAGGAATAGAACGCGAGCCCACATGTCGCCGGTTCTTTCAAGCGGCATAACGGTCATGTAAAGACGGAGAACAAGAGAGCCGCCAGGCCGCAGATCTTCCCGGACTATAGGCGTGGAGCGAAGGAGAGTCAATGCGGGAACGATGCCGCGGTTTGGGAACCCGTGCGGAACGGTCAATCAGGCCCATGTCCGAACCACTTCTTCAGCAATCCCCAGATTCCGACCTCCGTCTCAGCCGGGCGATCGGGATAGTCCACCCACAGTTCTTGCGAACCCAGGTAGATGCCGTCACGGTAGCTTTGTTGGCTGCGCAGCTGCGTATAGCCCTGTTGTTGGAGGAGCAGAATCAATTGCTGCAGCGCTTCCGCCGTACCGGGAGTTTCGGGGGCCACTATGCGTGCCGACTCGTAACGCATCGTCGCCTGATAGCCGGACGAGGTCCGGAGGAATTCCACCGGACGATTGAAGCCTCGTTCCCGAGCATCGAAGCCGGCGAGCTGGTGTTTCTCTCCAGACGGATCGAACATGAGAACTACAACGCGCGATACACCGCCAGGAGGTCGCTGAGGGCGATGGTCTTATTCTTGAGCATGACGCGTTCTGCGCCGAGCACATCGAGGGCGGCGACCTTTTCGGTTCCACCCATCAGGCATTTCGTGCCCAAGGTGAGCACCCGCTCGCATTCCTTTTCGACCTTGCCCTGGACGACGGGATTCACCCTCAAAATCTCGAGCATCTTGGTGCGGGTGGCACTGAGGTGTTTTTGCAGTTCTTCCTCAGGGAACGCCTTCCGCGCGGCTTCATCTTCACAGCGGTCGATGTATTGCGTCAAAAAGACGTAGAGGCGCACGAAGGTTTCGGCAATCTCGATGTATTGCGGAGTCAGTTTATGTTCAGCCATAGGAGCCTCCATGTTTCTCGATCTGTGATGTCTTCGTCAGAATTGATTCTCTGTGCTACTCTTTATTCGGTGGATGAATGTTGCGGGCCCCACCACCGTCCCTGCTTGCGCTACACCAACCGACATTCAAATTCCAGAGGTCACGTCGCGCTTCGGCGATAGCTACGATGGAATATGCGTTGAGGTCGGATATGACAGGATTCGAATCGGACGGAGGTGTTACAGCCGGACTTTTATATCGGCTCCTTCGATGGTCACTTCATATGACGTCACCTTCGCGGAGGGATTATTCACACAGGCCCCGGTCTTCACATTGAACTGCCAGTTATGCCAGGGACAGGTCACCACCTCTCCCTCTACGTCACCTTCACCCAGCGGACCACCGCGGTGAACACAGGTATTGTCGATGGCATAAAAGGCCCCGTCAAGGTTGAACAGGGCGATGGCCTTTCCGTTCACTTCCGCGACCATGCCGCTTCCCGGCTTCACATCTGTCGTTCCAGCGATTCTGATCAACTCGCCCATACGCCCTCCCTGAATGCTCGACACGCGCGGTCCCGATTCCAGATCAGTTGCCGGTAGCCGGCCGGTTGATCTTCTGTAACAAACTCTCAATTCGGCTCTTCGCCGCCCCTGCTTCCCCCGCTTGAAGGCTGCCTGCGAGTTTCGCGGCGATTTCACGGAATGCCTTGGCTTGCGGTGAATCCGGTGTCGCGATCACGATCGGGTTGCCGGTGTCCCCGCCGATGCGAATGGCAGGATCGATGGGAACCCGCCCCAGGAAGGGAATGCCCAGTTTCTCTGCCGCTCGTTCTCCGCCGCCATGGGAGAAAATTTCGGTGCGTTCCCCGCAATGGCCGCAGACGTAAAAGCTCATGTTCTCCACGATGCCGAGTAACGGAACATTGACCTTCTGGAACATCATCATGCCCTTGCGCACGTCGTGGAGCGCCACTTCCTGAGGGGTGGTGACCGTCACGGCGCCCGCCAGGGACACCAACTGGGTCAGTGTCAATTGCGCGTCGCCGGTTCCAGGCGGCAGGTCGATCAGCAGATAATCCAATTCGCCCCATAACACGTCGCGGAAGAGTTGTTGGATTGCCGTGTGCACCATCGGTCCGCGCCAGACGACGGCGGTATCTTCCGGTACAAAAAATCCCATGGAGATGAGTTTGACCCCGTGGCTCTCGGCGGGAGTGATTTTACCGTCTTGTTGTTCAGGCGTTTTTTCCACGCCCATCATCATCGGGATGTTGGGGCCGTAAATATCGGCATCGAGCAATCCGACCTTGGCTCCGTTCAGGCCGAGGGCGACCGCCAGATTGACCGCGACCGTCGATTTGCCGACGCCGCCTTTGCCGCTGCTGATGGCAATGACGTGCTTCACTCCGGGAATGATATTCGGCCGGGCGGCTGCGTCTTCCTGCTGCGGAGCGCCGCCTTGTTGGTCTGCCATAGTAGTGCCTCCCTGTACGCACGCGATCCCGGTTGGGATTCATGGATCCAATGCCATCTTAAGCTATCGAGTCCACGAAAAGAAATGGGGCACTGGACGCAACGTGATTCTCGATTGGAGAGGACAGCTGCGGCACATAGGAGATGATAAGGAATATGCGAGCAGGATGTTCAAAAGACCGTCCAGCGCGTCCGCAGCGAGGTGCACGACGCGCTGAAACAGAGCGTCACGTTCGCGCACGCCGGCGAGACGGTGAGCCGGCTATCGTGCTCCTTCGAATCTTGTGCGTAACTCGTTCTCCCAGTGCGCCGCCATATGAAGAAGAGGGCGAGTCCGGGCAAACAGGCGCAGTGTATACTCCAGAGAAGCGCCCTTCGTGGCCGCCCGGAGGACTCGATGACTCTCGACCCTGCCCTGCTCGAACCCCGGATCCGCATCATCGGTGAGGACTTGGCACGACGTTCCAGCGGGCAGGCTCCCGGTCTGTTCGATTCCCGCTGGTGGTCACAAGCGGCCATCAACCTGGCAATGAAAGATCCTG
>JACCYV010000326.1 GCA_013696305.1 Nitrospira sp. | reverse complement strand
CACACAGGGAGGACACATGTTTGATCAAACTGAAGCCGCGCTGGTGATGACGCTCTTGGCCCTGGGTGGAATCGCGCTGATGGCAGACGAGAAAATTGGAACGACGTGCATGCAGATAGTGAAATGGATTCGAACGCGAGACAGGCGCTAACCGGCCCTTTTCTTCAGCTCCCTCCGAAGCTCGACCATCGCCAGCGTGTCCCGCTCACAGTACCGCAATAAGGCTTCTCCGATTCGGGCTTTCTCGATCCAATCACTGACGGCATAGATCATTCGAGCATATTCGCAGGCCGCCACTCCCCCGTCGCGAATGGCAAGATCCCCATAACTCAACGACGGTACCACAGCCGGCAAGACGGCTTTGATCGAGTAGCTGCCGTCGAAGGCGGGATGATAATAATGATCCCTGATGACCACGTGAAGATCCCACAGTCTCGCGATGACCTTCTTAAGATCGTTTTTAAGTGACGGAAAGTCTTCGGCAAGCCGTTCAAGGATCGAGCGCTCATAACTTGAGTACACACAGATACTCCCTTCCTGCCCCAGTGAATCCAGCAAGCTCACCGTCAACTCTTCGCGCGGGTCACGTCCATCCCGACACAGATACTCAGCATGGCTCAAGGTTCCATCACGCTGTTCACTGTGATTGGACCATTGAGTCGGGATCACCTGGTATGGTCTCGTGTCGATGAACTTCGGCACGGCCGGCATGAAGGTTTCGAAATCCAGATGGTGAACGGGATAGATGACTTTTTCCAAGGCCGCCCGCAATCCATCGCCGATCCATTCCCGATGGTCCTTCACGCGACGCTGGACCGGCGCCAGAGTCACATGGTCGGGTATGTCATCAATGGTCTCGACTCCTAGCTCCCTGAGAAGAGTAACAGTCTTGCTGCTTCCAGGCAGGTGGTAAATCCACCGGGGCGGTTTCTCCTGCGTACAATGGGCCCAAAATGGACATTCGTAGGGACTCTGGCAATGCTCATCCGGTGTAATGGCCGGCGCCGACATCTCCGCCAGCATGGCGTGCATCGCGGCGAGCCGTGACGAAACGTCCGGCAATCGTGCGCGCACTGTCTCGCTCAATGAGCGAAGTCCAAAGAGTTGCGCAAGATCGAGTTGCCGGCCATCGAAGGTATACTGCGTATTCACATGCATCAGACAGATATCGACGAGCGCCAGGCCGACCCCTTCCAGGACGTAGCTTTGGATCGTGAGATCATCCAGATGCGTGGGCTTCACCCTGCTGGATGATTTGACTTCCAGAAGACGCCATGTCGGCTGCCCCAGCTCATTCACCCCGACACGTTCCAGCACATCGACGCGGACCAATACCTGGTTGAACTGAAACGCAGCCTCGAACAGGGCCGGCACGCATGGATCCTGAAGGAGTTCTGCCGTCTGGTCCAGGGCTTCTTGGGACTGACGGTACCCGGCCTTGATCAGACGTCCGCCGGGGAATCGCTGGCGAGCCAATTCGCCGATATCCGTGCCCATATCGAGAATCGCCTGTGTGGCCGCATCTGGTTTCGTGGCCAAGGCGGGGGCGTGAATTTCCAGGTACAGACGCTTGTGGCACTGTAGGCCGGAGAGGTAGCGTGATTTTGACAGCCGGTAAAAAGAACGAGCGGCAGGCTCGGGCAATGTCACCATAGGATGATGCAGGCTACCGAAGCACTCGTCTGATTGTCCAGCCCCTTTCGTCTGCCAGGGGCGACAACGGAGGGTGATCTGTTCTGGTAGGATGACGACCCATGGCCAACGGCGTCGCACAAATCAGACGATCGGTGATGACCCTCGCCATTCCCATTACGGTCAGCAGCTTGCTGCAACGGACCGAAGGCATCGTCGCGGTCTTTCTGGTCGGAGGGCTCGGCGTCATTCCCATCGCCGCCGTCGGCTTGGGACAGCTGCTCGCCTTTATCGCCACCACATTGGTCTCGGGTCTCTCCGTCGGAACGAACGTTATCATCGCGCAACAATGGGGAGGCCGCCGCTACGAAGAGGCCGGCCAGGCGGCCCGTCATTTCCTCGGGCTGTCGCTGTTGATTTCCCTGAGTCTGATGGCGCTCGGTCTGTCGCTGAATGGCATCGTCATGCAAATGCTGGGTGCTCACCCCGACGTCGTTGACCTCGCGCTTCCCTATTCCACACTCATCTTTCTGCTCATTCCCTTCACCGTCTTTCTTCAAGTATTGTCGTCGATCCTCCAGGGGACGGGCGACACGAAGACACCGATGTACGCCATGATCATGGTCAATCTTCTTCACATCGCCATTGCCTATCCGTTGATCTACGGCCAGTGGGGACTCCCGGCGTTCGGCGTGAAGGGCGCCGCCATTGCAGTCGGTATCGCCGAGGCAGCCGGGTCGCTGTATTTGTTCTCCCGCTGCCAGCCGATCTTACGACCCTCGAAACGGCTCCGGCTCGACCTGGTCCGCGCCATCTGGAATGTGGGCGCACCGGTCTCCGGCGAGCGGATCGTGCAGCAGGCCGGCATTCTGCTTTATACCAAGATTGTGTTGCTCTACGGCACAGTCTCTTACGCCGCTCACCAGGTCGGACTCTCGATCGAATCATTGTCCTTCTTGCCGGGTTATGGCTTTGCCATCGCGGCCGCCACCATGGTGGGTCAGAGCATCGGCGCCGGCAAATACACCAGGGCGAAGCTTGAAAACTGGGAAGCCAACCGGCTGGCCATCGTCATCATGTCCGCGATGGGCATCGTCTTTTTCTTTTTTCCTTACGCGCTGCTCCGTGCGTTCACCAGCGATGAGGCCGTCATCGACCTGGGCACGATGTTTCTAAAAATCGTGGCGCTGCTGCAAGTGCCCCTGGCGCTGACGATGGTCTTGGCAGGTTCGCTGCGGGGCGCCGGCGACACCCGTTTCATCATGATCGCCACGATGATCGGCATGTGGGGCGTGCGTATCCCGATCGCCTTCCTCACAGGCTACTGGCTGAGTTTAGGCGTATTCTATGTCTGGCTGGCGATGATTGCGGACTGGACAGTGCGCATGGGACTGATGCTCTGGCGCTATCGGTCGGAGAGATGGAAAACTATTCAGGTATTCCGTTCATCGACGACATGACGTGATCAACTCTGGCCATCGGCTGTGCACTTCGGGGGTCTGACGGACGGCCGCGTATCCTTACCCGAGCCCACTCGTACCTCCACCCGTCCTACACTTTTCACATTGGCGCAGAGATCGCTCAAGCCAGGCGTCACCAGTCGATAGGGACCGCCTTTCGCGTCCGGCAGCGGCTGACCGTCGAGCTCATAGAGCAGCAACCCGAAGTCGCGCACCTGTTGCAGCGCCAGTGTGGCCGCGTACTTGCGATCCACGGAATGAAATGTCACATGGTCGGCATCGACCGCCAGCGCCGGAATGTCCAGCAGGCCTTTGACGCGGATGGCCCGCCCTCGCATCGATGGCATAAGCCGGCTGATATCCTCCACCTGGTGCTCTTGAGGAAGTTGCGCCAAGGCCGCACGAGTCAGCGAGACCGGCTGGACGACGGCCCCATCGATCCGCACCACGCCGGGGCCAGAAAATTCTTTCTCTGTGACGGTCTTGACCATCGCCGTCAGCGCATCATTCACCGGAGTCGGAATTCCCAGTTCTCTTCCCATCCGGACGATATAGCCGTTCAAATAATCGATCTCGGTCGGGCGCTGGGCTTTCCAGTCGTCGTACATCGAGGTATGAATGTCGCGCAGTTCCTGCGTCCACTTCACGACCTTGTCGGCCATGTCCGGCGCCAGCGGCACCTTGAGCGCGGCGGACACGGCGGCCACCTCACCCACAATCTGTCTGATGACACCTGTCATTTCAGGATGGTCCAATGCCTTGGCGACCTTATCGTCGATCAATACGGTCACCGGGTTGAACACACAATTCCAGCACATCTTCTCCCATTTACTCTTACGTATATCCTCGCTGAGTTGGCAGGAAATCCCGGCCTGCTTGAAGATCTCCGCGATCTGTAGGAGGCGCTCGCTCTGGTGCCCCATGAGTTCGCCGATCGCCACCGCGCCCCGCTTGTAATGCTCAATGACACCAGGTTCGACGATCTTCGAATAGATGAAGGCGACACCGCCGACGACACAATCGCGTTGCACCCATGCAATAATCCGGTCTTCGGTATCGATGCCGTTCTGCAGGGTGAGAATGACCGTGCGCTCGGTCATCACTGGCTCCAACTGTGTCATCACCTCGTCGAGATCGTAGGCCTTCACGCCAAGGATAATGAGATCAGGCCTCGCCAGTTGCCGGGGATCGGATGCAGAGGGCGGATGGACGGTAAAATTTCCCTTGGCACTTCTGATGGTCAGGCCCCGGCGCTTCACCGCCTCAAGGGTTTTGGGACGAAGAAGGAACGACACGTCGGCATTGTGTTTGGCCAGATGCGCCCCGAAAAAGCCACCGACCGATCCCGCACCCACCATCATGACCTGCTTCATGAGACTCCTCGTTCGTTGCGTTCGAATGGCGCGTACTATAGCATGCAGCCGCACACCCAACACAGGGACAGTCCCGCTCTCACCCGACGACCATGGGT
>JACCYV010000308.1 GCA_013696305.1 Nitrospira sp. | reverse complement strand
AGTGTCCATGGCAGTGAAGGCTGTACCGACACCTCACTCGTGGTTCATACCGAATTTGGAGCCGACGTCTGGTGCCGTGTTTTGGACAGCGGCTTTGATGACTGTCGGGTGGTGCCCTATCGATATCCCGCAGGCATAGCCCTGGTCGCAGGCGTATTCTCAGGCGGAGGCGAATGAAAGGGGGCCAAGAGTGAATACGACTCGCAGCCTGTCGCCGGGTCTTGAGGCCAGCGGCGAACGATTCCTTCCGGAAATGCAGGGAACGATTGCACTCGAGCATCTGCATCGGTACGCCATGGCGAAGGATGTGGCAGCCGGCAAAACCGTGCTGGATATTGCGTGCGGTGAAGGATATGGCTCAGCGGTTCTTGCTGAGACTGCACTGCGCGTCTATGGAGTGGATATTGCGCCGGACGCGATCGCTCATGCGAAGGAAAAATACCAGCGGCCGAACGTCGAATTTATCACCGGTAGTTGCGTTCGAATTCCACTTGCCGGCGGGATGGTCGATCTCGTGGTGAGTTTCGAAACCATTGAACATCATCTTGAGCATGAGGCGATGTTCGCCGAGATCAAGCGGGTCTTGCGACCCGGTGGCCTCCTGATCATGTCCAGCCCGGACAAGCGTGAATATTCTGAGCGGGCCAATCACGCGAATGTGTACCACGTGAAGGAGCTCTACGCGGATGAATTTCAGCGGCTGGTCAAAAAGTACTTTGCGCATGTTGCCATGCTGGGACAACGAGTGCTCTATGCGTCCACAATTCTCATAGCAGACAAGTTCGGAGAATCCGTTCATTACTCTCGCGAGAAAGATTCCGCGATTCGGATGGTGAAGGGTGTGATGCGGCCCTGTTATCAGGTGGCTGTTGCGTCGGATTCAGACCTGCCCGTAATGGCATCCAGCCTATTTGAACAGATTGGGGAATCGGATCCGGAAATCAACCGGCTTCATTTCCAGCTGGACCATGCAGAGCGTCGCATTGCCGGGCTTGAGGCAGAGGTAACAGGGTTGAATGCGGCAATCGCGTCGATGTTGCACTCACACTCGTGGAGAGTTACCAGGCCTCTTCGTGCGATCGCGAACATGTTCCGAGCCGTGACGGGTGTTCGAGACGGAACCCAGGCCTAAGTGGGCGCTTCATGTTAGGGGAGCTTTTACTCGCCCGTCCATTGATGATTCGCTGATGGACGAACGGTTGTGGTGATGCGACACGGATCGGTCCGGGGCATGGCAATGAGTTCAGTCACTCAACGATTCCTCCGATCCCTACGATTCGCACGGTTCTCCATCGCAGAAGGAGCGTCGTGGTACAGGCGGCACGGCCGGCTTCCAAAAGCCTCGGAATGTTACTATCTGCTGCGGAAGGCAATTTTCAGATTTCACATCCTCGCGCACCGAACCACCCTCGCACCGAAGACGATCGAGGCAGTGTTGCCTCCCTACGAAGCTTGGCTTCGTGTCAATGCCTGGAATGAGCGAAGGCGCGACGACTTGCTCGATCGCCTCAGCCGCCACGCTGGACTCCTGCCGAAGATTTCTATCGTGATGCCTGTGCATGATCCCCCGCTTCAATTCCTTGAGCGAGCCATTGCTTCAGTTCACGCGCAGGTGTACGAGCGCTGGGAGCTCTGTATCGCAGACGATCGCAGTACGAATCAGGAGGTGCGAGTCGTGCTGGCTCGCTGGAGCGCAAAGGATCCTCGTATTCGCGTCGCGTATCTGGAACGCAATGTCAACATCAGCGCGGCGACCAATGCAGCGGCAGCCCTTGCCGCGGAAGAGTGGCTTCTCTGTCTCGACCATGACGATGAATTGACCCCTGATGCGGTCGGAGAGGTGGCGCTGTACCTGGCGGTACACCCGGATGCGGACGTGGTGTATTCCGACGACGACAAAATTGATGTGGCGGGACGGTGCTATGCGCCGCAATTCAAGCCGGACTGGTCGCCCGAGCTTCTTTTATCCTATATGTATCTGAGTCACGTGTTGGTGATACGGCGACGCTTGTTCCAATCATGTGGGGGCATGCGGGAGGGGTTCGAAGGCGCGCAAGATTACGATCTGGCCTTGCGGGCAACCGAGCGGACTTCGGCCATCGGGCACATTCCGAAAATACTCTATCACTGGAGGGCGTTGCCGGGGTCGACCGCCTCCAGTGGTGCCGCGAAACCGGCCAGCCTCGACGCGGGACGGCGGGCGGTTGCAGATGCCTTCATGCGTCGGGGCATCGTTGCGCGGGTGACACAGCCGGACTTCGCGGACAAGGGAAATCTGGGGATCTATAGTCATGAGTTTCCTGACGATGGTCCGACGGTGACGATTGTCATCCCTACGAAAAATCAGCTGTCGATCGTGCGCAGCTGCATCGATTCTTTGCGCGCGACCACCTATCGTAATTACGAGATCGTTGTCATCGACAATGACAGCGATGACCCTCAGACCATGATGTATCTGCGTTCGCTAGAGCATCGCGTCATCCGTATTTCCAATCCGGAGGGGCGGTTTAACTTTGCAGGGATCAACAATCGGGCAGTGCAAGCGATAGGCAGTGAGTTCGTGCTGTTTTTAAACAACGATACTGAAGTAAAGAATCCGCGATGGCTGAGCCAGATGGTCGGATGTGCGCAGATGGAAGGGGTCGGCGCGGTCGGCGCCAAGCTGATTTTTGCCGACGGACGTATTCAGCATGCCGGCGTCATACATGGTTTCTACCATGGGCTCGCTGGGCCGGCCTTCAGGTTAACCCCTGCGTGGGAGCATGGATATTTGGCCTATGCCTCCGTGGTCCGAAACTATTCAGCCGTCACGGCTGCTTGTTTGTTGACGCCGCGCCGCCTCTTCCTCTCGGCCGGCGGCTTCAACGAAGCCGACTTTGGTGTGGCCTATAACGATGTGGACTACTGCTATCGGCTGGTTGATCAGGGGTATCGTTGCGTCT
>JACCYV010000301.1 GCA_013696305.1 Nitrospira sp. | reverse complement strand
GGACTTCCGAAAGGGTCTGACCCTTCATCGGTGAGATCTGTATATGAACCGCCTTCCCGTCTCGATCTTGTGCGGAAGTCAAAATCCCCCCTCCCAGAATCGCTCCCTTTTTATCCGTCAGCACATGAATGGTCCGTTTCGTTTTCACCTACGACCTTGTTCACAAAGTTAGACGTTCCCGCCGCCTTGAATCGAGATAATGCGCAACCTCCTCGCCGATATTCGTCACCGTCACCGAATAGACAATCGGACTCGGTGAGCCTGGATGCAAGCGAATGGGTTTCTTCTCTTTGGTGTGCTCGGTCACCATGAGCCGTACCGGATTGATGCCGATACCGTCGGCCATGATCCACTGCGCGCCAAAATCTCACCTCCCCATTCTGCCTCATTGATAAGGTTGCCGCGGGCGATATGGATGCGGGTGGACTGACCCGGTGCCAACCAGAAATCTCCGACCTGATGAAATGCCATTGAGCACCTCCCTATGAACATTCCCGCGCATTGTACCTAACAGGCGCTCGCGATAGAATCGACACACCCCTTGAAACAAGCGGAGAACAAAGTCAGTCCGGGCGCAAGATTTTGGTCTAACGCCAGAACCTCATTCAGGATAACGGCGTCAACAACTGTCTTGACGATCAAGCCCGCTGACTCGCCGCCGCTCGCCTGAAAACATTTTTGGGTCAAGCTGAGGTGCCCCGGGATTACAGACGCGAGTACAAAAGGGTCCGAAGTTTTTCATGACCGAGTGCCACAGGAATAGCGCGCCGATTCTGCATCCCGCTCCCTCGCCATGGCTCACCGCTTCCACCCGTGTTGATCAGACTTGCGGGTATGGAGAATTATCCACTCACCGTTGGCGCCACGACGATCCGCCGAAGCCCCGGACAGCAAGATAGGCAACGTTGCGTTTCCAGTATGCAACTTTGGCACGCGCCATCAATTCCAGAAAAAGGTCGTCGGCTTCTTCACGAGCGAAGATTTTATCGGCGGCCGAGACCTCGCCATCGGGCAATACTACTTTACCGGTCGAGCTGTAAATCAAATCATGCACGATCGGCGCGACGAGCGACAGTTCAAATGACGCAATGAACGCCCACAGTAGACGCGGAATGCTTGCCAAATCAGTCTTGAACCCGTTTTTGACGGTGACGGTACACCCATCCAACGCCGCGTACACGCAATCGTCGGCAAGGATCCACTCGGATCCATTGAAACTGACTGTCGGATTGGGCAGCTCCGAAGCCGAACGCATGTCGCGCTCAGAGCCGGCCACCGTTTTTCTAACCGCCGCTCTCGTGATGTGCGCGTGAATCTCGGCAGATGGAATGTTACGGTTCGCTTCGGCGATGTCAAAGCTAAACGTCTTCGTGAGACCCGCAATGAGGCTGTCGTTGTCGGCAAGCGCACGTGGCTTGCGTGTCGTGGACGGCTCGATCGGAGTCGCGCGGTCGACGACATGCTCGCGACTCACAACTAGGGACATCGCGCGGTCGCCTTCGGTCAAGTGGAGCATAACGGTTTCACCGCCTTCGATTTGCTGTGCAATCCGAGTGAATTGCTCTCTGAGTTGCGTCAGGTACGTGTTCGACTGCATGAATTGCGCATTGACAATGTCCGGCATACGTTCTTCCTTGGGAATTAAGCCAACACATCGATCCTCATTATCGTACCCGTTTGGCCAACGCTCCGAAAGAACAATTTGGAGAAGCAGAGCTTGCCGTCCAAGTTTTCGCGGCGCATGGCAGGGATCTGGCTCAGCTTGACTCTAAGATCGTTGATGAATGGCGGATAGGCTATCGGTTTTGCTGTAACTCGGCCCGGCAAATTACTGAGCTGCTTCGCTTTATTGCAGGGGTCAGGCGTAGAGCCTTACGTGAGAGGGCGTTGGGATGGTCTTGAGTGTTGACTGTCCGCCGATCTCAGGGAGATGAGGAAAAACAAGAGGTAGCAGAAATCATTTTATGAGCCGCGGCAGGTAGGGAGTAGGCGGGGAGGTTCGACGATCCCTCCCCGCCTAGTCGCCATTCCATAACCTAGTGTTACACGCCGGCGTGGGCCGGTCTCATGCCTGATCGTCCTTCCACTTCCATCCTGAGTTCCTGGCAAATGCCCAAGGCGCCGCCACCGAGCGTGGCACCGAGAGAGAGCAGAGCCAACACAAACATCCACCAGGCAACTGATGCCAGATTCTTAATGGTCGTATTGGCCATGGCCACTGACTGCTCTTTCACCTCCTGTGCTTTTTCCTTCAATGGCTCAATCATGCCGATGGAGGATTGCACCACCTCCTGCGCCTGCGTCTTGGACATCCCGAACTTATTGACCATGACATTGATCGCGGCTTCCTTATCCAGCGCGGCCAGCTTCTCTTTCAGTTCAGCGAGTCCCGAGTCGGTCACCTGACTGATGGACTGGCCGCCTTGCGCTTTATCCGTGATCTTTCCCGCGTCTTTTTTCATTTCACCGGGCTGTAACTCCGGTTTCTGAGTCGCTTGCAAAATGGATTCGATCTGTTTTTTCAATCCCTCTGCGGTGACGTTGGTGTTCCCGGCTGTTTTATCCGCCACCTTCGAGACGGCTGTGCTGATTCCTTGCCCGGCCGCCTGACCGATCGATTGAAGGCCGGTCCCAAATGCGCTGAATAATCCGCCGATCATCGTGGCCATGGCAGTCGTCGTCAACCACGTAAAGACCAGCCACGTCACTCCCCAGACGACCGCCGCATGGTACATCCCGTCGGAACGCAGAGGCGCCCCGGAGAGGCGCGAGGTCACATAGCCTCCAGTGAAGGCCGAAATCAACATCGACAGGCCAGTCCAGATACCGGTGCCCAGAGGAATTCCCTGAGCCGGTTGAGATTCGTGCAAGTTGATTGACCAGGCACCGATGGCCAGTCC
>JACCYV010000294.1 GCA_013696305.1 Nitrospira sp. | reverse complement strand
CTTGGAATACTAATGGAAGGCCGAATTGAAATCTGATCAATATTGCTCAATCGGGAAGAATCGGAGAGGAAGCTATGTAAGCCACCTGAAGTCACCACCGTTGCACAGAGAGACTCTTTCAGGGACTGCTCAGGAAGATGGGCCTAGAGGGGTGGCCGGACGACGAAGGTTCCTTGATTGTCCAATATCAGGAACAGTTGATGGTTCAAGCTGAGACGAGTCACCTCGCAGAATACCTGATTCCACGTTAAGTGTGGAAAGAGCGCGACCAACTCCTCAATGCGACAACCGGGAAATGTGGTGACCGCCTCGAGTATCCGATCAATGATAGAGGGATCGAGTTTCATCGCAATGTCTCCGTTCGTTTCGTCTCTGCGCATTCGGATTAACGATATCAAACGAATGACTGAGCAGTTTCTACGTGGAATCTGTCAGCTGTTCAGCGAGCGCGATCGGAACGTGCTCCAATCCGACTCACTTTTTTTACAGACCCGGGGACGAATCGGTCTCCCTTCCTGAAGGCCTGGAGAATTTCGGGTTGTTGACGGTGCCGCGGGTAAGGGTCATGCGGGAGCGATGCGAAGGTCGTTTATTCGCGCGGATCACAGGATCATCAATGGAGCCACAGTTGACCACATCTGGTTCCCTGGAGTTCTCCTTGGGCCATACCGTAGGGGAAATCCCACCAATTCTTAATGAGCAACCCACCACACCTTGTGCAGAGCATTGCGTCCCCTCCTTCTCTTCCGACACCGTACAGGCCAGACGTTGCGCCTACCATCAAACTCTCGATACGCATCTCGGCCACGGGATTCATCGCATGGAGCAGGCTCCTTCGGACGAAACCATACTAGGCCTTGCGCCGAATGGTGGCTGGTCAAGATTGCTCAGTTGTGAAAGATTCTGACGGACGGGGCTTGAGCTGTGCGGTCGACCGACGAGCGGCAAACTCAGAGGAAATCAGTCATGCAGGATGATATTAAGAAGGGAACTATGGACGTGCATGCCACCGTTATACTCGATGAACCCCAGCTTCCTGAATTTATTCATAAAGAAACTGATGCGTGACCGCGTCGTGCCCACCATTTCGGCCAGTGTTTCCTGGCTGATCTTTGCGATGACCGGTTCCGGTTTGCCTTCTTTCCCGAAATGGGCCATGAGCAGCAGTACGCGAGCCAGTCGCTTCTCGCTGGAGTTAAAGAGTTGATCCACCAGGTCCGCCTCTATGCGGGCGTTGCGAGAGAGGAGATGGGACATAAACAGTTCTGAAAAGGCGGACTCGTCGTGGAGCACGCGGATCATGGACGTTTTGTCGATGCGCACGATCGTGGAGGCGTCCAATGCGGTGGCGGATCCCATGCGAAGCGGCTGCCCGGCGAGACAGCCTTCGCCAAAAAAGTCCGTGCGCTTCAGTATTGCGACGACGGCTTCTTTGCCTTTTGTTGAAACCACTGTCAGTTTGACCTTGCCCTCTTGAATGTAGAAGACGGCGTCGGCCGTATCCCCTTGTGAGAACAACACGTCTTTCTTCCTGGAGTTCAGGATGGTTTTTCCGCTGCCGACTTTGGTGAGGAAGATCGTGGGATTGAATAGGGTGGATCGTTTTCGAGCCATCGGCCTCCGTGGGAGTGGGCTCTTGCTATGGTGAGTAGATCAGTGAAATGGCGACAATGTCCCGCAGAATACCGAAGGTATGGTGCAAAGATCAAGGCGGCGAGTGCAGGTAGCGGTGATAGGGACATTGGAGCCAGGGAGAGCGATGTGACCGGAAGCGGATGCGGCGTTTTACTTGGAATCGGCGGCGGAGTATCCTCGAATGCCCATCAACCGTATTCCTGCGGGGTCATGATGATGCTGACAGTCGAGTGATCCAGCACCTTGTTCAATGACGACCACTAAGCCGGCGACTCATATGCGGGACGAGAGTGACGCGACGAACGGATGGTGGCGCGTCGCTCTCCTGGCTTGCCTGATGCTGCTGCTCTACGCGTCGACATTGAAAGGACTGTGGGATATCTGGTGGTCGCGCGATACCTATGCGCATGGCGTGCTTGTCCCCTTCATCAGCCTGTATCTCGCCTGGAGGAGATGGCGCGCTGTCCAGTCCGTCCCACCGAGGCCGGCGATCTCTCTCGGCCTGCTGGGGATGACGGTCTCCCTGGCCATGCTGATGATCGGCGAGGCCGGAGGCATCATCGCCCTGAGCGGCCTGTCGTTGATCGGTATGCTGGCGAGCGTGACGACGTTGCTGTTCGGCCCGTCGTACCTCCGGGCCTATGCGTTTCCCATCGCTTACCTGATCATTATGGTGCCGGTGTTGGACCTCCTCATCAAGCCCTTGCAGGGGCCGGCTCAGGTCATCACGGCTACGATGGCGGTGACTTTTCTTCAGGCGGTCGGCATCCCGACATTTCGCGAGGGGATCTACATTCATTTGCCGAATGTCATCGCGGAGGTGGCTCCCGGCTGCAGCGGTCTCAATTTCCTGATTTCAATCCTGGCGTTGGGGATCCCCCTGGCCTCTGTCGCCCTCTCATCGATGTGGAGCCGCCTCATCCTGGTCGCTACGGGAGTCATCATCGCCATCGTCGCAAATTGGGTGCGGGTCGCCTTGATCGGAGTACACAATTATGTGTGGGGCGGAGGACTCTACGGTCCCTTCCATCTGTTCCAAGCCATGGCGGTGGATTGGGTGGGGTTTGTCGGCCTCATCGCGGGCACCTGGGTTCTCTCTGCTCTCGAAGCGAGACGATCTGCGCCCGGCCTGCGCGTTGCCTTGACCCGACTCGAAGCGGCTCCTCTTCGATGGCATGACGGATTACGACGCTCGTGGACCCTTGCCACGATTCTGCTGCTGGTAGGCGTGCTGTTTCTCCTGACTCTTGATCGCGGCCCTATCGAACCCGCGCACGACCTGTCGCTCATCCCCACCAGCATTGGAGAATGGACTGCCCTTCCCACGTCGAACGAGCGACCACTCCTCACCTTGGACGAGGCCGACCATACCTTGATCAGAACCTACCGGGATCCGCAGGGCCATCGCATCGACGTCTATATCGGATACCTCAGTGCTCAACGACAGGGCAGGGAGCTCGTGAATTTCGATGCTCGGTTCGACCGCCTGCACCAACTGGCCGAGGAGAGGTCCGAGTCGGTCGGCCCGATCTCTTTCGCGCACAACCGGGGCGTCTGGACAACTCAGGAAGGAAACAGGCCGATGGTCTATTGGTATGAGATCGGCGGGCGGAGCTATGCAGGCCGCTATATCGCCAAATGGGCGACCATCAAGCAGACGCTTGAACGTCGGGGCTCGCATGGTGCCTTCATTCTGCTGGCCGCCCCTGCCGTGAAGCAGGAAAATCAGCAGAGCCCCGAGTGGGTCAGGACCTTCGCGAAAGCCTTGCTGCCGTTCATCAGGCAAAGCCTGTCCTGAGGTGGAACGCTTGCTTCGACTGAACGGGTCGAACAGGAGCTGAATAGTCCGCAAGCGCGTTCTGCCAAGACATGGCCGCCGTGCTATCACGGTGGCGTCCCGGACATGGTGCTCATTATTCTTCGCGCCGGGAACCCGGTCCTGGTGAAGGATTCGAGCTCCTGCTTCAACCGCGCATTGACGTGGGTTTTCTTGCCGTCATCGTCATAGCCATAAACTTCCTGCATCAGCCCCATGTAACCGTTACGGAAGGAAAGAGGCTCTGCGGCAAGTGCATCCGGCCACTGGTGAATTCAAAGACCATATCAGGATCGTGCATCAGGTCGCCGTTCTGCTCGCCATAGTGACAGATTGAAACGAGCCGGTTTCCTTCTGTTGATTTACCGATATCCTCGATCGACAAGGGCATATAGCCATTAACGGTAAGCCGGATAGCGGTATCTGTGCCGAGGAGCTGCGCGAGGGCTGTCGCGAAGTGTTGATATGTTTTCAGATGTTTTCCTTATTTGTTTTTCATAATGAAGAGGCGTGCTTGAAAAGCGACATCAGCCAGAAGTTCAAGATCGCTGGCATTGAAGGAAGTGGTGTTTCGCCAGCTGTCCTCAACGTCTTTGTAGGAGCGTGAGAATGTGACGCTGTAGAAGATCCCGTCCCGGCCGTGTGTTCTCCCAGACAGAGGCCTTGATCGTTCCCTTGCGGAAGGTTTGATCTGGTCTTCTTGTTTCTGTTTCTGTAGCCATGTGAGTACCTCCTTTAAAAATGTTGTTTGGCTCTCTCGCAAGGACTTGAGAGCCAAGCGGCATTTTTAAGGAGGACTAGCCCGGAAGCCAGAGGGCGTACCTGAACGCGACGAGCAGCGCACATGACAGCGGGTCTTTTGCCGGCGTGGGTGGTGCAGCGTGAAGGAGAAAAGCCTGTAGGCAGGAGGGCGGTATGGCTACAGAAATCAGGGGAGCGGTTGAGCGGAAATCTTGCCCGCGTGTCAAAGGGGACAAGTGGCAGTTATGCCCGACGGAGTTTTTCCTTAACGCAAGAGGGGGTGCCGCATGGAATCGATTGACACATGAAGCGCTACACGATACAGTTGAAGAATGATAGGGAGTTTCAGACACCGGGGACTGAAGAAGTTTTTCGAGGAGGATGATCATCGAAAGCTGGCGCCCAATATGGTGGACCGGATCAGGGCCATATTGGCGCGGTTGCACCAAGCTGAGGTGATTGAAGATATGAACGTCCATTCATACAGGCTTCATCCATTGAAGGGAGCGCGAAAAGGGGAGTGGGGCGTCACGGTGAGGGCCAACTGGCGCATTACCTTCCGGTTTGAAGAAGGGGATGCGCTCGATGTGAATTTAGAGGACTACCATTGAAAAAGGAGAGCGCCATGAAGGCTTTAAAAATGAAGAATCCACCTCATCCGGGCTTTTCGGTGCGCGTGGACTGTCTGGAGCCGCATGGGTTGAGCGTGACCGACGGGGCGAAGGTCCTTGGTGTGTCGCGATCTGCGTTAAGTCATCTCGTAAACGAGAGTGCAGACCTGTCCTGGGACATGGCTATTCGCTTGTCGAAAGCGTTTGGCAGCACGCCGGAGGGATGGATGCGCCTGCAGTTTCAGTATGATGCAGCCCAGGTGGAAGAACGATCCAAAAAAATCAAAGTGAAGACTTTTTCGAAGCGGTTCATGCGTAAGAACGATACTAATGTGGTAAAGTCCTAAGGCCGTTCAGCTTTGCCTCAATAAACTAATCAAATGACAGTGCCGTGGGACCGAACTACGTCCGACCGGATGTGGTGACTCCGGACAAGTGGCGCATTGACTACCCGAAGACCGCCGATGTCGCGAATATACGATGGTGGGAGCAATTCGGCGACCCTACGCTCAACCGCCTGATCGAAACCGCGTTGCGGGAGAACCAGGACGTTCGTGCGGCCGCCGCACGCGTCGATCAGTTCATCGGTGCGCTGGTCGTCACGCGTTCGCAGTTCTATCCGCAATTGGGGTACACCGTCGATGTGAGCCGCAATCGAGGGGCTCTATCCGGCCTTGCGCCGGTCCTCGCCGGGACAGACCAGCAATACAGCCTCTATCAGGCTGCTTTGACCTCGCCTTGGCAGATCGACCTCTTCGGGCGCATACGGAGACAGAGCGAGGCGGCGCCGGCGCAGGTGCTTGCGAGCGACCAGGGCCGACGGCGGGTGATTCTGTCGGTCGTGACGAGCGTCGCCGCCGCCTACATCGCCTTGCTCGCGCTCGACCGGCAGCTGGAGATCGCGCGGGACAGCGCGAAAAACTATGCCGCCACCGTCCAACTTTTCAGCCTGCGATTTAAGGGCGGCGTGGTCTCGCAGGTCGAACTCGAACAAACCGAGTCGCTGTATCAATTGGCCCTCGCGGCCATTCCGTCGCTCGAACAGCAGATCGCCATACAGGAAAACCTGATTTCGATCCTGGTGGGCCGGAATCCAGGGCCGATCCCGCGCGAGAAGGTGTTGGAGGACCTCGTCTCCCCGTCCATCCCCGCCGACCGGATGTTGTGCAGGCTGAGCAGAACCTGGTGGCGGCGAATGCGAACATTGGGGTCGCGAGATCCCTCTACTTTCCTACGCTCTCACTGACTGGTCTACTCGGTTCGGTCAGTACGGCATTTGGCGATTTTTTAAACGGGCCGGCGAGCGTATGGGCTGTGAGGTCGGCCTTACCGGTCCGATCTTCACCTTTGGAGCGATCGAAGGCCGGCTACGGACAGCAGAAGCCGCGCAGCGGGAAACAGTCTCCTTTTACCAGCAGACGATCTTCAATGCATTTCGAGAAACAAACAACGCATTGGTCGGCACACTGAAGAAGCGCCAAGAAGCCGAGGCTCAGGCAAGGCGTGTTTTGGCTCTACGCGAATATGCCCGGCTTTCGCGACTGCGTTTCGACAATGGGGCAGCGAGCTACATTGAAGTGCTGTACGCCGAGAACGAACTATTTTCCGCTCGCCTCGCTTTTATACAATCCAAGGCGCAGCAGTACAGCGAGCTTGTGAACGTATTCAATGCAATGGGCGGAGGCTGGGTAACCGAAGCGGACGGGCTCGCCCCGAGTCCGGTGATGGAGGACAAAGCGCTCGCGCACTGATTGAAACGGCATGCGAAGACCATAAGACGGCTGGCAGCGCCCTGTCATTGTGGCTGGCCTGGCATGCTCGGGCAGGTGAAGCGGCCTTGATTCTGTTCATTATTCCCGCGACCTTTGCATTTCATCGGGTTGCCTTGAGTGAAAGGGAGGTCTTATGACAGCATCGCCTAGAACAATTGACCGGATCATTGAACCGCAGCCGACGATTGAAGGAGCCGGGGTCAGACTCAAACGAAGTATCGGCACGGAGACATTGAACTATCTTGATCCCTTTTTATTGTTCGACGACTTTACCTCCGGCAACTCACTGGATTATGAAGCCGGTTTTCCGCTGCATCCCCACCGCGGGATTGAAACGGTGACATAGCGAGGTTCGGCACAGGGACACTCTAGGCAATGCCGGCAGCATCAGAGCCGGCGAGGTTCAGAGGTTCAATGGATGACGGCTGGCCGCGGCATCTTGTATGAGAAAATGCCGCAGGTCCGTCCCAAGGAGATTGTTGGTTTTCAACTCTGGGTCAATCTACCTGCGAAACTCAAGATGACCAAGCCGCGGTATCAGGATATCCGGTCGGGTGAGATCCTGTAAATCACACGAAAAAACGGAGCGAGGATTCGGATGATTACCGGAGCCGTTGATGGGATCAGCGGTCCGGTGACCGGAACGCCGCTGATCCCACCTATCTGGATGTGTTCCTCCCTCCCCATATTGCATTCACCCACTCGATCGAGCGAGGTCATGCCGCGTTCGCCTATGTGTCCGCAGGCGAAGCTCGATTTCAACAGGAGGACGGCAGCGAGCAGCTGATCTCGCATCCCCACCTCGTCGTGTTTGGTGATGGTGATGCTGTGATGGTGGTGACGGGGCCCTATTCCGTTCGCTTGCTGCTGATTTCAGGGCAACGCTTGGTGAGCCCAGAGCTCGATATGGTCCTATTGTGATGAACACTGAAGAGGAGATCGAACAAACTCTATTGGAACTCCGACAGGGTACGTTTGTCACGACCTGATATCGAGAGAAGGCGAATTTCGTCACGCACATGATTAGTCTGCATCCAATGCGTCAACAGTCCATCGTGGCAGACCCTGAACGTCAGCAATGTCCTGCAACATGATTCCTAAGTCCGTCATCTTCCGTCACCTGACAGAAAGGAATGTGTATGGATACGAAATCCCAATCCACTGATCAACCGGTGCTTGCCCATATCCCGCAGCTTGTGAAGGAGCAACCTCGACTGTACGAACAAGGTGCACATGGGGGCGCTGAGTGATACTGACCGTCGGAAGTTAGCAACGGTGCAAGTGGAACTGGATCAATGTTGGGACCTTTACGTCAACGCCGGGCCCCTCGCAAAACCGGGCTCGATCCCATCATGGCTGAAATTAGATCGCCAGAGATTGTCGAAAAGTACGAACAGTAGCCGGCAGTGCCAAAGGAATGCTATTGGGCAAGGCCCTGCCCGAGCCCTATTCTTGAGACATCCGGGCGCTGATAGTTAGGAAAAGAGATGCAAGAAAGACCTCAATATCCCAGAGTCGTCATCGTCGGCGGCGGGTTCGGCGGCCTTCATGCCGCGAAGGCGCTGTCGAACAAAGCGGTGGACGTCACGCTGATCGACCGCAAAAACCATCACACGTTCCAACCGTTGCTGTACCAAGTCGCGCTGGCCGTCCTCTCGCCCGGCGAGATCGCCTCCTCGTTGCGTCACATCTTGCGCGCCTCGCGTAACGTGCACACCATTCTGGGCGAGGTGGTCGGATTTGATCTCGGCGCTCGGCGGGTGACACTTGACGATGGCGCGGAGACCCATTACGACTATCTGATTGTCGCGGCTGGGTCTCGCCATGCGTACTTTAGTCATGACGAATGGGAGGTAAACGCGCCGGGGCTTAAGACGATTGAGGATGCGGTGGAGATCCGCAGCCGGTTGTTGCTGGCGTTCGAGAAGGGGGAACGGGAAGCGACCTTCACCGGCCGACAGGCGCCGCTGAGCTTCGCCGTCATCGGCGGTGGTCCGACCGGCGTCGAACTGGCGGGAGCCCTTGCTGACCTTGCACGGCGAGCCCTGGCAAAAGATTTCAAGGCGATCGACACGACACAAGCACATATCCGGCTGTATGAAGGTTCCCCGCGCATCTTGGGCACGTATTCGGAAGCGACGTCACACAAAGCCGCACAGCAACTGCAGCAGCTGGGCGTCGAGGTCTGTACGGAGAGTATGGTGACCGGGGTGGAGCCGGGACGGATCAAGGTCCGGGATCGATGGATTGCGACGGACGTCACGCTCTGGGCGACGGGGGTCGCGCCTTCGCCGCTTGGGAAAGCTCTCGGCGCAGCCACCGATCGGGCCGGGCGAGTGATCATCGAACAGGACTTGAGCGTCCCCGGACATCGCGACATCTTCGTCATCGGAGACATGTCGGCTCTTACCGATGTCGACGGTACAGAGGTACCGGGTTTGGCGGCGGCGGCCATACAGCAGGGACAAGCCGCCGCGGTCAATATCCTGCGCGATCTTCGCGGCGAGCCTCGTCTTCCCTTCAGATATCATGACCGGGGGAGTATGGCGACCATCGGACACCACCGTGCGGTGGCGGAGATCGGAAACCTGACACTGTCGGGTGTGCCGGCGTGGCTCCTCTGGTCTGTGGTGCATGTGTTTTTGCTTATCGGCTTTCGCAACCGTGTCGCGGTCATGGGACAGTGGGCATGGGCGTATATGACTCGCACGGGAAGCAGTCCGCTCATTACCGACCATCACCAGAAGGAATAGTGCGATACGAACGCAACAGCCGTCAGCTCTGGCCCGCGGGGACGAGGATGATGAAGCAAGAAGATGGCTTATGGGAGTCATCGAAAAACCGCCATCCGTCTCAGATGCCGGGCCTTAACGCAGTTGTCGATCCATGGATAGGGTTGAGGAAAGTAGCCGTCAGTACCCTGTCATGGCGGAGCGGCCGGAGAGCAACAAATAAGAGCGCAGGCTGATGCATTGAAACGGAGGTGATGGACGGATGGCTGACCTCATCGGGCACATCGGACTGAGGAACATGGGGCGAGCGATGGCCGACCGTCTCCTGAAAGTCGGATATCGGCTCCATGTCTACAATCGCACGCCGGAGAAGGCCGCCTGCGTCGGTGGGTCTATGAGTCGAGCAGAGCGCCGCTCCATTAAACGTCTCAGACGGGGAGTCCAATGGTGCGAAGGGGCTAGCATGTCCACTCTTTCCGTTCGTTTCTAACCAAAGGAGGGCTATCATGAAACGCTAACATCGGATGGCAATTGTGAGCGTCGTGCGACAGAAGATTCGCGTAGAGGTGAGACCAATGACTCAACGTGTTCTTGTCACGGCGGGCGCATCCGGGATCGGACGAGAGATCGTTCGAGCGTTTGCCGTCAACCGAGCGGCGATATTCGTCTGCGACATCGATTCAAGCGGCCTCAACGCGCTTGCCGGCGAAATCGCGGACTAACAGACGGGCGTCTGCGACATGTCGAAGCGTGAGGACGTTGCTCGCATGGTGGCCGAGCGCGCCAAGGCGTTGGATGGTCTTGATGTGCTCGTGAACAACGCCGGCATTTCAGGACCGAATGCCTAGGATGGGAGTAAGAAAATCGCCTTTTGGGCATGCTGTGTGGCCGTTCGTGATCGCTGGAAATATCGAGATCCCTGACGATCACAGGAGGGTGAAAAGAAGCTTGCCCCAACTACTCAAACAGCGCGCCGAGAGTCGAGCCGGACTGCTCAATCGAGCGCAAGGTTGCCATCGCCTGGTCGGCACCGGCAAACTCCCGTCGAGGGTCGGAGAGGGCGGCACGCAGATGCATGGCGGCGAGTTCTTTTTCTCCACGCGCAGTGAGAACCATGCCGTAGTGGTATTGGACCGAAGGGGGCTGCGCACTTCCCAAACGGTCGGCCCGTGATGCCCGCTATTCGTGACTCACCGCACGATCAAGACCGGGCAGGGTACCCCATGCAAGAGAGCGTGAGAGATGCTGCCCAGGAGAAACCGTTCGA
>JACCYV010000285.1 GCA_013696305.1 Nitrospira sp. | reverse complement strand
GAAGTATAAAAGTGCTCGGACAATAACAGTTGCGTATTTGCGGCAACACTTCCGAAATACTTGTTTCCAAAGCGCTTCGACGAGCATCCCGGCAAACTGATATTGAGGGATTCTGGAACCACCAGATACTTATCATAGGGCTTCAGATAGTGAATCAGGTGCTGGAATGATATCTGCTCATCACGCGTGAGCTTGTCTCGATTGTGCATCGGCACGACTACAGCGACCCTTTTTTTTGATACTCATTCATCATCGCCTAATTCGTTTATGGAATAAACCGCGCTGACTAGGCTCATCAACACTGGAATTTGTCGGCCAGTCTCCGCAAACTGCAAATATTAACACAGATTTTGGTGGTCTATTTTTCTGATGCGATTGATAGGCAATCTTTAACAGACAAAATTCGCGAGGGTTTCGCTGTACATACCCCCTCAAACCTGCCGCATTTCCACCGCGCCCACTCACGACCTGCATGAGCATGGGTGGTGTACCATGTAATCGTCTGCCGTAATCCTGCCTCTAGTGACGTCTGCGCCTGCCATTTCAACCGCTGGCACGCAGACGCTGTATCAGCGATTCGCACAGGTTCAGAAGGACGGTCCGGCAAAACACCGAACAACGGCAGCGTCTGATTGCCCATAAGAAAGGCAATTTGTTCTACGAGGGACCGAACCGAGCGCTTGGATCCTGTTCCTACATCAACACAGGCCCCTTCAATGTCGGGAACCATCGCGGACGCAAGGAAGGCCTTAATGACATCTTCGATGAATATCCAATCGGCTTCCCAGAGCCCCGAAGAAAGCATAGGAACCTCGCGCCTCAGAAGGGAACAAATGACGGATGGGACCAGTTTACTCAATTCCTGGCCTGGCCCATATGTCATGAAGGGTGTGAGAATCACGGTGGGTGTCTTGTAGAGCAAATGAAACATTCGCGCATAGGCACTAGACGTCCACTTGGCCGCCGCATAGGGAGAACTGGGGATTGCTGCGTGCCCTTCTCCCGTTGGTTCTAGGAGAGAACCGGTCAACACGATCCGCCGACAGCCGGCCTGTGTTCCCGCTACCAGGACATTGACGGCACTCACGACATGGCCTTCGAGCGTCGGTAATACCAGTTCAAGGTCCGGCTTTGCACCAGCCGCTCCGGCCAAATGGTACACCACCATCGGCTTCAGTTCAGTCAGTAGTCTTTGTACATCGTGAATGGATGTCAGATCAGCCTGCCACCAGATCGGCCCACCCTTTTGGGACGGCCGCCGAACGCGAGAGGTGGCATGCACTTCGGCTCCCAACTGGATCAATCGCTTACAGAGATTTGACCCGTAAGAACCCACTCCCTCCCGTTACAAGGACTTTCTCTCCTCTCCACATATCGAGATTTCGCATAAAAGTGGCCCACTACTGGGAGGGAGAGATCTCATTGAGCTCGTAGCGCCACTCTCCCTCGACCATCGCTCTGTCATCGTACAGCGCCACGATCTCGGCAGGCAGTTGATATCGATCGAACCGCGCAGGTCGTCGTGCATGGTCGCATTGTCTGAGCCGTAGTCGCAGGTGGGAATCCACCAGGAGTTTGAGAAAGAGGAGCTGAATACCAGGGACCCCGATGTGGGTGCCACTCATAGGCAATGACCGTGGTGAGATAATAGTCACTGGCCGAACTTCTCAAGTTGGGAACATCGAAAGACGTCTTATCGAGAGGGGCTCTGCACTCCTCCAGCAAGGCTTTAAGGTGCTTCATGGATTCAGAATGCTGAATGAAGGCGGATCCTATGTCTCCGACACTTCAGCGGATTGTTCAATTGGCTGATACTGCGCCGTCTCTGAATCGTGAGGTGCAAAAGCTTTTTGGACCGAACGGCGGGCGTGTTCCGCAAGCGCGAGAGAATGCCTACGCGGCGAACACACTACTCGTTGCTCATCAAAAAATTCGTGCTCTTCTTTAGTCATCAGTTATTTGTTCATCATAGGAAAGTGCGTGGTTCATACGTTTCTGCACCCGTCACCTTGCATGACTGTTCTTATTGTGTTGGGAGCATGTGAGATCCGTGCAGACATTCTCGACAGGCTTTTGTTCTACACAAGATTCCGGCGTATAGCCTACGCCACGCCAGGTTACCCCCGCGGCTGCCATCGCCGCGGGTTCAAACATTCCGCGACCATCAATCACCAGGGGACACTTCATCAGTCTGCCGAAATCAGCAGGCTGAATGGCACGATACTCCGGCCACGCTGTGACGAGACAACAGGCATCGCTGTTCGTAAGAGCATCCGACCAATTTTGTGAAAAAGTGACGTTCAGGAATTTCAGGTGCTTCCTTGCCTGCGGCATGGCGATAGGATCATGCACAATCACGTGGGCACCCTTCTTCTGGAGTTCTTCTACCAGCGGTATCGCCGGTGATTCCCGCAAATCGTCGGTCCCGGGTTTGAATGCCAGGCCGAGAACGGTCACATTCTTGCCGGCGACACTCAATTCCTTCTCTAAAAGCGACACCATGCGGAGGGGCTGGTCGGCATTGATTTGCAGAACCGCATCCAAAATCCGAGTGTGCTCTCCCACCGTACGTCCAAAGCTGCGAAGCGCCGCCACATCCTTCGGGAAACAACTTCCACCGAATCCCAATCCATGCCAGAGATACTCGGTGACCCCCGCTGCCATACCGGCCTGCCTATCGATAGGTGTGAGCCGCCTATCGAGATGCACGCCCTTCCAAACCAAGCGTGCATCAACACCCGGTAGAGCTGAACAGATATTGGCAATTTCATTCGAGAATGAAATCATCGTCGCGAGCAATGAATTCGAAACATACTTGATCATCTCAGCCGTGCGTAGTGTCGTCACTAATTTGGGACACGAGAAATCTGCGTAGATTTCGAGAAACCTATTGGCGGTCATCGGATCCGTGGCGCCGACAATGATGCGGTCAGGTACTCGAAAATCCTCGACAGCCCGGCCTTCCCGCAAGAATTCCGGGTTCATACACAGTCCCCAACCGTCCCCCACCTTTCTGCCCGACTGAGACTCTATCGCCGCTTGTACCGGCCCTTCCGTAGTTCCCGGCAACACCGTACTTTTCACTGCCACGATATGGTATCCGGACTTACCCGTCAGCGCTGCCCCGATTTCCTTTGCGGCAGCCATAATTTGTGACAGATCCATACGTCCATCGATCGTAGGCGTGCCGACGCAGATCAAAGTCACTTCCGAATCGCGGATGGCGCTCCTTGCATCAGTGGTGGCCGTCAATGTCTCTTTTTCACGAGCTAAGCGAAGCAGCTCGTCTAGGGCTATTTCGTAAATCGGCGAGTGACCGGCATTAATTTCCTCAACGACATCGGATCTGATGTCGATACAGGTAACCCGGTGACCTCGTTCAGCTAGGCAGGCCCCAGACACAAGCCCGACATATCCCGTTCCCATCACTGATATCTTCATGCGTGGCCCCCCGGTTCGTCTTTTGCCAATTCTTCCATTGCAACGAACCGCTTGTACCATTCCAGCATTCTGCCGAGCCCGAATCTGAGATCAACGAGAGGCGTATACCCCAAGAGAGACCGAGCCTTTGCAATGTTCGGGCATCGTCGGTTCGGGTTGTCGGTCAGATAATCGATTTCGTCACTGGGCGCATGAATCACATGCCGCTTGCTGCCCGCCACGTCAAGTAACATCCTTCCAAGATCGCGCATTGAGATTTCAGGAGATTCAGTTCCGACGTTGAATGGTTCAGCATGATGTGCCGACAACAATGCCAACAGGTAACCAGTCAGAGCATCGGACACATAACAGAACGTACGTGTCGGGCTCCCATCGGAGCGAAGGACGATATCGCGATCAGCGAGCACGTCGCTGCAAAAATCGGAGAGGACGCGCCCATCAGCCAGACGCAGTCCTGGCCCGTAGTTATTAAATGGTCTGACAATCTTTGCACGCACGCCATGTTGCTGAAAATACAAATAGCATAGGGTCTCGCCCAAGCGCTTCGACTCGTCGTAACACGCGCGAGGGCCGAGGCAGGAAACATTGCCTCGATATACTTCGCTGGTTGGAATTTCATGGGCGGGCGGATCACCATACATCTCACTTGAGCTGAAATACAGAATGCTCTCGCTGTGGTGAAGCCGGGCGAGCTCAAGCATGTGCCGTAAGCCCGATATATTGGTGTCTAATGTTTCTAAAGGGTACCTGCGATACACCTTCGGACTGGCGATCGAGGCGCCATGAATAATGAAATCGAATTTCTTCCCATCCAAGTCCGGCCACGGCTTAGTAATGTCTTGCCGGATAACTTTCATGTCGGGACTTGCAGCAGCCAGCTCGACCAGCCAGCGTGGCCGGCCTCGAATATAATTGTCCGCTGCGACCACGGACAGGCGCCCCGTCTTTAAGAGATTTCGATTGAGATATGAAAAAAAATGAAGAAACCCAAACCCCAGAAATCCTGCAGCTCCTGTCACCAGAACTCGCTTCTCCCGAAACGCCTCCAGCCGCTCGCTCAGGGCGCTCTCCATTCGCTCCCAATCTTCGTCCAGCCACTTTTCGGCCTTCGAGAAGATAGAATTTTCACCCGCCATCTCCACCTCTCTAATCGTTCATTGCTCAATCGGCACGCGGGCAACTCGCATTGTGCCAAGCATTCACTGCAGCAAGAAATTCTATGGTCGATGACGAATCGAGGCTCCCGGATTCTGCTGGTACCATGCGACGGTTCGTTTTATACCTT
>JACCYV010000277.1 GCA_013696305.1 Nitrospira sp. | reverse complement strand
TGGTTGCGGGGAGAGGATTTGAACCTCTGACCTTTGGGTTATGAGCCCAACGAGCTACCAGGCTGCTCCACCCCGCGCCCGGATACTAACAGGCGTGCGAAACGAGAGTCAAGGAAGGCTGTGCGCGAATTGCATTCGCGAAAAGAGAATGATAAAGCGTGAGCATGCGGATTGTATTCATGGGCACGCCGGATTTCGCCGTGCCATCGTTGGAGGCGCTGCTCACGTCCGACGATCAAGTAGTCGGTGTGGTCACACAACCTGATCGACCGAAGGGCCGCGGGCAAGAGGTCATTCCGTCGCCGGTGAAAGTCGTCTGCCTGCGCGAGGGGATTTCTTTGCTCCAGCCCCTCAAGATGAAGGATCCTGATTTCCTGGAGGCGTTGCGGCAATGGAAGCCGGACGTTATTACCGTGACGGCATTCGGGCGTATTCTTCCGCCGGAGATCCTGACGCTACCGCCTCGCGGGTGTATTAACGTTCATGGGTCACTCTTGCCGAAATATCGTGGCGCGGGGCCGGTGCAATGGGCTGTCATCAGAGGTGAGCGAGAAACGGGTATTACGACCATGCTGATGGATGAAGGCATGGATACCGGCGCAATGTTGTTGCGGGAACGGGTAGTGATTCAGCCGGATGATACGACAGGTACGCTTTCTATGCGATTGGCCGAAGTGGGCGGACGGTTGTTGATCGAGACGTTGCGCCGGCTCAAAGCAGGGACGCTGACGCCTCAGCAGCAAAACCATGCCCTGGCGACGATGGCTCCGTTGCTGAAGAAGGAAGACGGTCTGATCGATTGGACCTTAACATCCGTTGAGATTGCGAATCGCGTGCGTGGCCTGTCTCCTTGGCCGGGGGCCTATGCCTATGTAAATGGTGAACGTTGGATCCTGAGACGCGTGGTTGTCGGCGAGGGGTCTCAGGGGGCGGCTCCTGGAATAATGACGAAAGTAACCAAGGACAGGATCGATGTCGCGACCGGAGACGGGACGATTCAAATCGTTGAAATCCAACCATCCAACGGCCGACCTATGACGATGGCTCAGTATCTGGCAGGCCATCGCCTCACTGAGGGGACGAGTCTGCAAGCCGGCCCGCCGGCACAGGGTTGACGGCGAACGTATTCACCCGCGCTCCAGGCAAACTTCTCGCCATGACCATCTATCCCGCACATGGCGTCTGACCAGCCGGCACAGCCATCCGCTGTGACTCTACCTTCAGGACGCCGCTCCGCTGCGAAGGCGTTGCTTGCAATCGACAAGGCGGGCATGTTGGCGGACGACCTGTTCGATCACGTCACGGCCCGTGACTCGCTCGATCTCCGCGAACGGGCCTTCATGGTTGAATTGGTACGCGGCTGCTTGCGGTATCGTGCGACGCTCGACTGGCGGCTGGGCCTATTGTCGGACCGGCCGATCGCGCGGCTGCCCACGCTCGTCCACACCATCCTGCGTCTCGGCGCCTATCAACTCTTGTATTTAGACCGGGTGCCTGACTCTGCGGCCGTCCATGAATCTGTTCACATGATGAAGCAGTACAGTCGTCGGTTAGGTCGCGACTGGAGCGGATTCGTCAATGCCGTGCTGAGAGCCTTGCTGCGGGCTCCCGTACCGGATTGGCCGGATGCGACAACACATCCTGTCGAAGCCCTGGCTATCCGCTACTCCTGTCCCGTATGGCTTGTTGAACGTTGGGTTCGCCTATGGGGAGCCGCGCGCACGGAGGCGTTATGTCGTGCGACGCTGGAGCCACCGCCGCTCACGCTTCGCGTTAATACCCTTCGGACATCCCGCGAGGCATTGCTCGCGGAGTTTGCGGCAGCGCAGTTGGACGCCAGTGCGACGGCGATCAGCCCAGCGGGCATTCGACTGACCCCCACCGGTTCAATTGCAGATCTTCCCGGTTATGCCGAGGGGCGGTTTTATGTGGAAGACGAAGCAGGACAGCTCATTCCTTTTTTGTTGGATGCGCAACCGGGCCATCGTGTTCTCGATGCCTGTGCCGCGCCGGGCGGAAAGGCGACGCACCTGGCGGCGCTCATGGCAAATCAGGGAGAAATCGTCGCGGTGGATCGGGTGGCCGGCCGCCTGGAGCGGGTGATGGAAAATTGTCGCCGTCTCGGCGTGACTCTGGTGACGCCGGTTCTTGGTGATGTACGTATGTTGACCAGTCAAGAACAGCCGTCGGCCGAATCCAATACGCGACGTTCCGACCGGCAGGCAGCGCTGCTTCAGCCATTCGATCGTATTCTCCTCGATGCTCCGTGCAGTGGGCTGGGTGTGCTGCGGCGTCATCCGGAAGGGAAGTGGTACAAATCTGCGGAGTCGATTTCACACCACCAACAGGTGCAGAGAGAATTGCTCGCGGCGGCGAGCCGTCTCTTGCGACCCGGTGGGGTGTTGGTCTATAGTACCTGCTCGATTGAGCCGGAAGAAACCGAATCGATCGTCGATGAGTTTTGTCAGTCGCATCACGAATTTCAGCGTGAATCGATCGCGCCCTGGATACCCCCAGCCGGTCTGCCGTTCGTGACCCCTCGCGGGGACCTGTCTACGATGATCAATATGAACAAGATGGATGCGTTTTTTGCCGCTCGCGTGCGGAGGAATGAATGATGGCCGGCCGGACCATTCGCATTGCGCCCTCCATCCTGTCGGCGGATTTTGCCCATCTCGCGGAGGAAGTCTCCCGGGCGGAACAGGCAGGTGCGGACTGGTTGCACATCGACGTCATGGATGGGCACTTCGTGCCGAATATGACCGTCGGCCCTTTGATTGTCGAAGCGGTACGAAAAGTCACCACGTTGCCGCTGGATGTCCATCTCATGATCACCAATCCCGATGCGTTCATCGGGGAATTCGCCGAGGCCGGAGCCGATTATTTGACGGTGCATGTCGAGACCTGTCCCCATTTACATCGGACCATCCAGTCGATCAAAGAGCGGGGCGTCAAGGCAGGCGTGACGTTGAACCCTGCGACGCCGGCCGTCATGTTGTCGGGAATCGTTCGTGACGTCGATCTCATTCTGGTCATGTCGGTGAGTCCCGGGTTCGGCGGTCAGACATTTATCCCCTCCTCGTTAGAGAAAATCGCCGAAGTTCGTGCCTTGATCGACCGCACGAACAGTCGGGCTCTCCTTGAAGTGGATGGAGGGGTCAAGCCGGACAATGCGGAAGACATTCTGGCTGCGGGCGCAGAGGTGCTAGTCGCGGGATCGGCCGTATTCTCCACATCCGACTATGCGGCAGCTATCTCGGCGTTGAGGGCCGGGCGTCCACCTGCTGCTCGTGCCACCGGCGTGGCAGCCGCTCAGCGATAGGAAGAGGCGCCAGACCGCACCGTCGTTCATGGATAACCTTCACCCTCTCGAAACCAAAGTGTTGCTCGCGTTGAGCGAGCAACCTGACTCGGCTCCCACACTTGATCACCTTACCGAGTCCACCGGGCTGGAGCCGTCGCAATTAAGCATGGCCGTGGAATGGCTGCTGGCCAAGTCCCTGATTGCGGTGCATGCTGAATCGGTGGTCCGCCTTGCATCGCTGACGCCGACCGGCGACGGGTATTTCGAGAAGTACTCCCCCATTGAGCGTGTTCTGTCCGCCGCCCGAGAGGCCGGTCAGACCGGAAAGCGCCTCACGATTCAAGATATCCAGGCCAAAGAAGGACTCGAACCGTCGGATGTGAGCAAGGCGGTAGGGAATCTCAAGAAGGAAGGCGCGGTCCTGATCGTCCAGGGCGGATGCATTGAAAGCACCGGCCGCACTAGTCCCACGGCTGAGGCGATGCGGGCTCTGTTGCAGGAACTGCGGAACGGGCAACGGGAATTGCACACCTTTGCAGAGCCTCTGCGGAATGTGCTCCAGCAACATGCGGTGAAGCGTGGCAATACGCGAGAACCGTTCAGGATCGATGAGCGGGTGACGCGGTCGTATGTGCTGACTTCTGCCGGCCAGGATGCGGCGCGACGTCTGTCGCGCGACGGCGTAGCGGAGGAAGTCTCGCAATTGACGCCCGAGCTTCTGAAGGAAGGCGCCTGGCGGAATAAACGATTCCGAAAGTATACGATCAGTTTGCGGGCACCGAGGATCGCCGCGGGGAAACGGCATCCCTATCGCGAGTTTCTCGACCTCGTCAAGCTCAAGCTGGTGAGTATGGGATTTCAGGAGATGCGGGGGACACTCGTCGAAACCGAGTTCTGGAATATGGACGCGCTGTTCATGCCGCAATTTCATCCGGCTCGCGACATTCACGATGTGTATTTTGTCAAAGAGCCGACACATGCCCGCGCCATTCCCGAACCCTATTTGACGCGCGTCACGCAGGTGCATGAGAAAGGGACCGGAGCCGCATCGACCGGATGGGGCTATGCGTTCGACGCCGACCGCGCGAAACGTCTGGTGTTGCGCAGCCAAGGGACGGCGGTGTCGGCGCGCACCTTGGCCGGCGGCGCCTCGGTTCCGGGAAAGTATTTTTCGATCGCGCGGTGTTTCCGGTACGACCAGGTGGACGCGACGCATGCCACCGACTTTTTTCAGGTCGAAGGGATTGTGTTGGGGGCGGACATCAATTTCCGCACGCTGCTCGGATTGTTGAACTTGTTTGCACGGGAAGTGGCGCAGGCCAAAGAGGTCAAGTTTCTTCCGGCCTATTTCCCTTTCACCGAGCCGTCCGTCGAAATGCATGTGCGTCATCCTCAACTGGGGTGGATGGAGCTGGGCGGCGCCGGATTGTTTCGTCCGGAAGTGACGACTCCGCTCGGCGTGTCCGTCCCGGTGATTGCCTGGGGGCTGGGACTCGATCGCATGGCGATGGTGGCGTTGGGCATTCACGATATTCGCGATTTGTTCTCCGCAGATCTGGACTTCATTCGCACCATGCGAGGCAGTTTTTAGGACGATCACGCCATGCCCACTATTTCCCTGCAACGAGATGACCTCGAGGCGCTGATCGCCGGACCCGACCACGAGGCGAGTCGCATCCCGCTCGAGCAGCTTGAAGAATGGCTGATGCTGGTGAAGGGGGAGCTGAAGGGCACCAATCCAGAAACGGGCGAGTTGCGGATCGAATTGCAAGACAGCAATCGCCCGGATCTGTGGTGCTGTGAAGGGATCGCGCGACAGATTCGAATCAAACTGCTGGGGACGGCGATTTCCTATCCCTTCTTCAAAAAACAGACGCAGGTGTACGGCAAGCTGGTGGTGGCGCCGGGCATGGACAAGATTCGTCCCTACGTGGCGGCCTGTGCGGCGGTGGGGTATCGCGTCACCGCAGCGGGTCTGACGCAGCTGATTCAAACGCAGGAAAAGCTGGCCGATATTTTCGGGCGCAGGCGGCGGTCTGTATCGATTGGATTGTATCGTCTGGCCCCCATCGTGTTTCCCGTGTCGTATGACCTTGTCAAGCCGGATGACGTGCGGTTTGCCCCGCTGGGGATGGAGACAGTGATGACGCTGCGGGAGATTCTCATGGTCCATCCCAAAGGCGTGGAGTACGGCAGAATCGTCGGAGGCCATGACCGCCTTCCCTTGCTGCGAGATGCGAAGGGGCAGGTGCTGTCGTTCCCGCCGATCATCAACAGCCGTGAAATCGGGGAAGTCCGGGTCGGGGACCATGAATTGTTCGTCGAAGTGACGGGGACCGATCTTTCGATGGTGGCGCTGACGCTGAATATTTTTGCCGCCAATCTCGCCGATCGCGGCGCGGTGATTACGCCGGTGGAGATCCAATCGCCGGTGAAAACAAAATTCGGCAGACGGTGGAATACTCCCATCGATTTTGGGACACCTCGCGCGATTCCTCTCACGGCTATCGAATCGGCGTTGGGGGAAGCCTTGGGTGGAAAGGAAGTGACCACGGCGCTGAAGTCCTATGGCTACGAGGTCAAGTCAGCCGGGAAGAAGCTGGCGGTGCGACTCCCGCCCTATCGGAACGATCTGCTGCACACCGTCGATGTGGTGGAGGATGTGGCGATCAGTGAGGGGTATGCCCGTTTCGCCCCGGTCATGCCGTCTCAGTTCACGGTCGGGAGCCTGTCCCGCTTGGAACAGATGGCCGATCGGATTCGCCATCTCATGGTGGGCATGGAGTTCCAGGAAATCATTTCCAACATCATGGGCTCTCACCAGGACTTCTGCACGAAGATGCGGCTGGATGGCACCGAATGGGCGAAGGTCGTGGAAGTGGACAACGTCATGTCGATGAGTTACGCCTGTCTCCGTCAGTGGATCACGCCGTCCTTGCTGCAAGTGGAAACGAATTCCAGCCGGGCGTTTTATCCGCATCGAATGTTCGAGGTCGGTGAAGCAGCCGTTCCCGATGAAGCTGCCGATGTGGGGTCTCGCACGGTGACGATGCTGGGGGCGGTGATCGGCCACGCAGGGGCCAATTTCTCAGAAATTCATTCCTGTCTGGATCTGCTGTTGTATTACCTGGATCGTCCCTTTACCTTGGAACCGCTGGTCCATCCGTCTTTTCTTGATGGCCGTGCCGGGAGAATCGTGTCTCGCGGCCGGACGATCGGATTGTTGGGAGAGGTGCATCCCGAGGTGCTGGAGCACTGGCAAATCGGGGTGCCGGCTGTTGCGCTGGAGCTGGAGATCGACCGCTTGCTGGATGACGCGTGACGGGAAAATCCATTCAATCAGATTTTCCCGTCACAGGCTGGGTGCGTGAATCTCGAACGTTAGCTGGCCACGGTCTCGAGCTGTTGTCTGGCAACTCCGACAAGTTTCTCGAATCCCGCCATATCCTTGATCGCCATATCGGACAGAACTTTTCGATCCAATAAAATATTAGCCTTCCGCAGGGCATTCATAAAACGGCTATACGCGATCCCATGCATTCGGGTCGCGGCACTGATGCGTGCGATCCACAGTCGGCGGAAGTTGCGCTTGCGATTCTTTCGTCCGACATAGGCATAGGCCTGACCCTTGTCGACCGATTCGGTCGCTGTTCGAAACAGCCGGCTCTTTGCCCCATACTGGCCTTTGGCCAGTTTCAGACGCTTCTTTCGCCGCTGTCGTGTTTTTGGACCACCTTTTGTACGAGGCATGGGGCACTGCTCCTTTCAGATCCTGTTCACGGCACAATCATCGTTATTGAGGCAGCAAACGGTTCAGCGCAAGGGTCGACGTGGCCGACACCTCAGTCGTCCCTTTCAGCCGCCGCTTACGGTCGCGAGCCTTGCCGGTCAGCAAATGCCGCCGCCCGGCCTTTCGCCGAACCAATTTCCCTGTTCCTGTGCGTCGAAACCGTTTCTTCGCGCCGCTGTGCGTTTTCATTTTCACTTTCATGGTTGTCTCTTCCCCTTTCTTGTGCGCGCGCTGCGCATTATTTGGGAGCCAAAATCATGATCAGGCTCCGCCCTTCCATCCTCGGCGCAAACTCCACGGTTCCCGCTTCTGTACACTCTTTAATGACGCTGGCCATCATCGTTCGACCCATCTCTTGATTGGCCATTTCACGACCGCGGTAGGTCAACGTCACTTTGGTCTTGTTGCCGTCGGCTAAAAATTCTTTGATCTGCCGGATCTTGATCTCCAGGTCGTGCTTGTCGGTCCGTGGGCGAAGCTTGATCTCTTTGACCTGTGTAGACTTCTGGTGACGCCGGCTTTGATGATCTTTTTTGCTCAGTTCGAATTTATACTTCCCATAGTCCATGATGCGGCAAACCGGCGGCTGGGAGGTGGGGGCGACCTCAACAAGGTCCCAGCCTCCTTCCTGGGCCTTACTGAAGGCCTCTGCGGTCGGCAGTATGCCTAGTTGTTCGCCTTCCGGACCAATGACTCGAACTTCCCGGATCCTGATTTCCCGGTTGACACGTAATTTAGGGACGATAGGTCACCTCGTTTGTGAGTGGGTTACCGTTTCACGTAACGTTTGATTGGTGTCTGTGCGAAGGAGAGTCAGCAAGCCGCTGATCGGCATGCTCCCGTGATTCGCACCGCTTCGGCCCCGGACCGAGACCATGCCGCTCTGCACTTCCTTGTCCCCGACCACCAACATATAGGGAATCTTATTCTTTTCGGCTTCGCGGATTTTAAAGCCGATCTTCTCGTTTCGGATGTCAGCTTCGACCCTGAAGCCATGGCTCTTGAGTTCGGAAACGATCTTCGCCGCAAACTCCTGTTGACTGTCGGTAATCGTGAGCACCAGGGCTTGTACGGGAGCTAGCCAGGTCGGAAAGGCGCCGGCATAATGTTCGATGAGAATGCCGAAAAACCGCTCGATCGAACCCATGAGCGCACGGTGAATCATAATCGGTTGATGATGTTTGCCATCTTCACCGGTATAGGCCAGCTTGAACCGTTCGGGGTTGTTGAAGTCGACCTGGATTGTCGAGCATTGCCAAGAGCGGCCGAGAACGTCCTTGATCTTGATATCGATCTTGGGGCCATAGAACACGCCTTCCCCGGGGTCGACTGCATAGGCAACTTTGCGTCCTTTGAGCGCCGCTTCCAAGGCATTCGTGGCTAGAGTCCAATTCTCGTCGGACCCGACCGATTTTTCCGGGCGGGTCGAGAGGTAGACCTCAAACTCCGTAAAGCCGAACGTGCCGAGGATGAAAAATGTAAAATCCAGCACCCGGCTCACTTCGGCTTCAATCTGATCCGGGCGGCAGAAAAGATGGGCATCATCTTGGGTAAAGCCGCGGACACGCAGCAGGCCATGCAGCACCCCGGTCCGTTCGTACCGGTAGACGGTGCCCAATTCTCCATAACGGATCGGCAAGTCCCGATAACTGCGCAAGTGGGACTTGTAGATCATGATATGGAAGGGGCAATTCATGGGCTTGAGCTGATATTCGCTGCCCTCCAACTGCATCGCGGCGAACATGTTGTCGCGGTAATAATCGACGTGGCCGCTGGTTTTCCAGAGGTCAAGACGGGCCACATGCGGCGAATACACAAGGTCATAACCGTCCTTGATATGTTGCTCCCGCCAGAAATTTTCGATGAGCAAGCGGATCAGCGATCCCTTGGGGTGCCACAGGACCAGACCCGGACCGATCTCGTCTTGAATCGAAATCAGGTCAAGCTCTTTGCCGAGCTTGCGGTGGTCGCGACGTTTGATTTCTTCCAATCTCGCAAGGTGCGCGTCCAGTTCTTTTTGCGTGGGGAACGAGGTCCCGTAGACCCGTTGCAACATGGGGTTGCGTTCGTCGCCACGCCAATAGGCTCCCCCGGTAGAGAGGAGCTTGAATGCTCCGACATGGCCGGTGGTGGGGAGGTGCGGTCCCCGGCAGAGATCGGCAAAGTCGCCTTGGCTGTACAGTGAAATTGGCGATTGGTCGTCGAAGCCTTGGATCAATTCAACCTTGTAGGCTTCTCCTCGATCTTGGAAAAACTTGATGGCGTCCGGTTTAGAGAGTTCGGTCCTGGTGACCGCCAGCCCACGTTTCATAATCTCTTTGGCCCGGGCCTCTATCTTCTCCAAGTCCTCGGGTGTAAACGGGCGATCGAACGCAAAGTCATAATAGAACCCTTCGTCCAGCGCCGGGCCGATCGTGAGTTGAGCGGTGGGGAACACCTCTTTGACGGCCTGCGCCATGATGTGGGTGCTGCTATGGCGATGGACTTCTCGCCCTTCAACAGACTCAAACGTCAAGGGTTCGATGGTCGCGTCATGTTCCAACGGACGCGACAGATCCCTCGGCTCGCCGTTGATTTTGGCGGCAAGCACCGTCGCATCGAGACGTCCCCCCGCTGGAGTCAGGGCATCGCGGATGGTGCATCCTGCTGGTACTTGTTTTCGAGTTCCGTCAGGAAGGGTGATGTGAATGAACTGTGAGGCCACTCCGGTCTATCCTACAAATAACACAATGCCGTGCCGACCACCATGCTGGAGCCGGTAGTCGGATCACGAACCTTCCATGCCATGCTCGCGAACCAAAATGGTAGGCGCGGACGGTCTTGAACCGTCGACCTCTACCGTGTCAAGGTAGCGCTCTCCCCCTGAGCTACGCGCCTATCGCCCGGGATGCTAATACAGCGTTACCGAGGGTGTCAAGGAAAGGGGACGGCGAGGCGGGCTTTTCCTCTGGACCTCGCCGGGGAAAAGCCCGCTTGAAAATCCGCATCGCCTGGTCTAAGGGCGAGAGATTACCTGACTGCTGCCTTGAGTTCTTTGCCGGCCGAGAACTTGGGAATGCGGGCGGCAGGAATTTTTAACGCCTCGCCGGTTCGGGGATTCCGTCCCATTCTGGCTTTTCGTTTCGAAATCGTGAATGTGCCGAAATTCACCAATGTCACGCGCTTTCCTTTTTTGAGCGATGTGGTGACTGCTCCGGTGAAGGCTTGCAGTGCAACCGTGGCGGCGACCTTGGTAATACCGGCGCTGGTGGCCATTTTCGCAATCAATTCTTCTTTGGTCATTAGTTCCCTCCGTGGGTGATTGGCGACCTATTCGATGCGTGGGCATGCTGACTGTATGGGCTCAATGAGGTACTGATGGAGTTCCAAGAGTACAGGGCTAGTTGGCCCGGGCTCGCTTAACCGGAATACGCAGATCGAGAATCTTTTTTCTCAGGGTGTTTCGATTCAGACCTAAAAGCTCCGCGGCTTGGATTTGGTTGCCTTTGGTCTCCTGTAAGGTCAGCAGAATTAAGGGGCGTTCGACGGCGGCTATCAGCATCGGATGGAGATTTCTCCCTGATCCGTTTCGCATCCCTTTCACGAAATCACCGACCTTATGCTCCAGGAACGATTCCAAACACACCGATTGCCCTGCCCCATTGGGCAGCGGCGATTCTGCCTTGGGTGTTTTGGCGCCGTGCAGGTGTATGGCCGTCCGTTTCAGGACGATTCGAGATCCCACGAGCAGGAGCGTGTGGGCGGGATCGATAGCTGCGAAGAGTCTTTCTAGTTCCGTGACAGAGTGCCCCTTCGATTCTGCGATAACGGCATCATAGCCGCGCTTGGCAAAATCTTTGGGCAGCGACAATCCCTCCCGGGCAATTGTGACCGCCTGCTCGCCGAACAAGCCCTTGTAATGGGCCTGGATCTCGCTGTCTGCGCTGAGCAACAGAATATTAAATGTCGATGAACGAAGCGGCATGAAGGTACCGACGAAGAAGAGGGCGGGATTATTGCTCACCCCCTGGATGATGTCAACCAGGAAAATGCGTCGAG
>JACCYV010000276.1 GCA_013696305.1 Nitrospira sp. | reverse complement strand
GCCGACTTGCGAGACCATCTGGCCCCACCAGACCAGCGTGAAGTCACGCGTCAACAGATGCGGCGACCACTTCACGTTCGGGCGTCCTGCCCCTCCGCTGACGGGCTGTGGTTTCATACCCTCAGCAGACTGCCGGTCGAACTCCCTGTGTCAATGGGCTCATAGAAGGATCCTATTCCCCGCCGACCAATCGCACCGCATCGGTATTCACGGCCCGCACGCCCGGGACTTGCCGAGCAGCCTGGGCCGCTTCCAACACAATGATTTGGAACCGCGTGTTTCCACTCAGGGTGACAATGCCGTCCTCGGTTTTTACATCGAATTTCACAGATTGCAAGGTTTTGCTTTTCTCGAACCGTTCTTTGACCAGTTGAGTCAGCACCTTGTCTCGTTCTGAAACGAGGCTATGCGTCGCATCCGATTCGACCTTGAGGCGGTTTTCTACAGCATGTACGCCTTCGAGACATCTCACGATGTCCGTGGCCGCCTTTTTGTCTGACTCCTGCGAGACTTTTCCGAGCAACACGAGATCCTTGTCTTTCGCGTCCACCTCGATCTCATAGGGAAACAGTCTGGGGTCACCCATGAGCGCAAGCTTGGCCGTCACCATGGACGACCGTATGGGTTTCTTCGGTTCAGGCTCCACCGCCTTGGGACGCTCTCCCGCAGTATTGTCAGCCGGTGCAACGGACGTCTCAGGCGCTGCCTTCGTCTCTGGGGCATGGGCCACGGCGGGACAAGGATTTTCGGGCACCACCTCAGACTCTTTGGATTTCGGTTCAGAGTCTTTCGATTTCTGTTCCGTTTCTTTAACCTTTTCGGATTCTTTGGCCTTGTGTTCCGACTCTTTCGTCTTGACCGGCGGTTCTTTCGTTTTAGGTTCTGAGTCCTTTGGCTTACTCTCCGGCTCTTTGGATTTTGTCTCGCTCTCTTTGGGTTTAACGTCGGCTTCCTTAGGTTTCTGCTCTGCCGGCTTTGAGTCTGCGTCTTTCGGCTTCGGATCGGGCTCCTTCGGTTTTACGTCCGGGTCTTTAGGTCGCGACGGCTCAGGTTTTCCTTCGGGAGTCAGCTCTGTGCCCGTCGCCATGCCCCCTGCGCTGAGCAGCAACCCTGCCAGCACCAGTGTTCCCATCAGAGAAACATAATAAGTCATCCGCATAGGCATAGGCCCCTCATATGTTGAACTACGCCGAGACTACAACACTGTACCGGGCGCACATCTTGACCATTGAGCGAAGAGACGAGACATCCTTGGACGAAAAGACATACGCGAGGCACGAGTATAAAGCAACTCCTGCAAGAACCAAATGCGAAGGCAGACAGCAAGGCCATATATGCGCGAGGAGTACCCGCCGCCATGCACGTCAACGGAATCGATGTGAAGAAAGATTACGCGACAATCGGGCTCACTGCCAGATCACGGCGGCTGACTTGTACCGTGACTACGGCAGTGAGCAAAAGAAGCAGTCCAATTCCGATGAGACTCACGGCGGGACCCAACGCATCGGCGGCCCATCCGAATCCGACCATACCGACCATAGCCGACGCCATTCCTCCGGTGCTGAAGGTGGTAAAGACACGCCCGAGCAGGTGTTCAGGTGTGACTTCCTGAAGCATCGCCGAGACGACCGGATAGAAGAGCGAGGTGCTGCCTCCGATGATGACGATCAACAGAAAGGTGCTGAACAGCACGGGTGTTTGAATCAACCCCAGGGCGCAGACAGCGATACCGCCGATCGCCAGGGACCGGCCAATCCTCCCGACCCGATCCTGGAACGTGCCTTGTGGCGTGCGAGCGAGCCAAATAGAGGCGCCCAACATTCCAATGCCCAGCGCCGACCACAACCAGCCCAGCTCCATAGGCCCGACTTGCAACAGCTCTTTCGCTACCACGGGGAGGAGAAATACGAAGGCGCTGATCGCAAGGTTGTACAGGACTGCGGTCACCATCAGCCCAAACACCACACGGTGTTGTAAGAACACGAAGCGAAATCCAACCATCATGTCTTGAATAACCGGGGTAGACAGGGCATTCAACTCCCTCAATGCGCGGCTGTCTCGCACGCGAACCGGCAAGAGGAACAGGGCTGACACGAAGAAGGTTGCGGCATTTACATAGAGCACATTTTGCGCGCCGATGAGAGCGATGCCAAGCCCGCTCATGGCAGGGCCCAGCAGCACACCGATGTTGGTGGTGCTCTGGAGGAATGCATTCGCCGTCGTGAGTTGCGATCGCTGGACAATGAGAGGCACCGAGGATGCCATGGCCGGACCAAACACCGTGGATACGATGGAAATGAAGAACACCAAAACATATAACCGCTCGAGTGTCAGCATATCGAACATATACAAGAGAGGGATCATAAGAACCATCAGCGTGCGTAACAGGTCCACCACGACCATGACCGCTTTTTTGGGCAGACGATCAAGATACACCCCGATCAGCGGGCCGAACAGGAGTGGAGGAATGGTTTGCAACAGCCCAATGGCGGTCATTTTCAGGGCTGATCCGGTCATCTCATAGACGAACCAGAGCAGCGCAACCTTGCTTAAGCCGTCGCCGATCTGGGAGACGACTTGGCCGGCCCAGAGACACCCGAAATCGCGCGTCCCTAGTAACCGCCACCCCGACGCACCCGCGTCGGGAGCGGATTGAGACTCGTCTGCCATGGTTGTCCTTCTGCGAGGGAAAGATCGCGCGGCCTTAGAGGTTCGAAGCGTGTTGCTGCCCCGATTGCCCCGGGAGCGTAGCGGCATCGGTGATCAACTGTTGATAAATCTTGAGATAGTCATTCGTCATGCGCTGCGCGGTGAATCGCTCATCGAAGACCTGACGGCAACGACGGCGGTCGATGGTGACGAGCTTTTCCACCTGGCTCACCATTTCATCGAGATTTTCGCTGATAAATCCTGTCACGCCATGGTCGATAATTTCCGGGATAGATCCTCGCTGGTAGGCGAGGACGGGTGTCCCACAGGCGAGACTTTCGATCAGTACGAGGCCGAAAGGCTCCGGCCAGTCATATGGACAGACGAGCCCGATCGCATTTCCGATGAATTCGCTCTTCTGCGCGTCGGTTATTTCTCCCACAAATTCAACCAAGGGGTGGTCAAGGAGAGGCTCCACCACCCGCTCAAAGTATGCGCGATCGGCCGGATCAACTTTGGCGGCCACCTTCAGAGGCAATCCAACACGCTTGGCCAATTCAATAGCCTGGTCCGGACATTTTTCCGGTGAGACACGACCAAGAAAAGCTAAATACTTTCCCGGTTCTGCGTTGAACGAATACAGGTCGCGGGGGAGGCCGTGATAGACGGTCTGTTGCCAGTTACACCAGGGCAGTGGACGACGTTGGGAAGTTGAGATCGATACCAGCGGAAGCTCGGCGAAATCACGGAAAACCGGCACGAGTTCAGGCAAGTCCAACCGGCCATGAAGCGTCGTGACGACCGGCACTCGAGATCGGCGCGAGAGAGAGAATGCAAGAAAATCGAGATGCGAATGGATGACGTCGAATTGGTCGGCAGCGCAGAAGAGTTGCTCCATCATCTGAATAAGAGGGGCTTCACGATTGAAAATTCCCGTGTTCAAACGTAGCGCTTGCTGACAAGGAGCCTCCAACTTTGCCCGCGTGACAGAATCACCGCTGGCGAACAGCGTCACCTCGTGCCCTTGCCGGACCAGTTCCTCGGTTAAGTACGAGACGATGCGCTCCGTTCCTCCGTATAACTTCGGGGGAACGCTTTCCCAAAGCGGTGAAACTTGGGCAATCCTCATCGGTGCAATCTCCTATAATTTCGCAATCCCACAACACTCAGCAATTCCTAAGCATGAGCCGCGTCAATCTCACACCCCACCCACCGTCATTCTTCTCATTCTTTCTGTTCTGCATGTTTGATTCAATTGACATCTTTGAGGTCGGCATATTGTTTTTGTCGCCTCGACGCTTGACTCGACGATTCGATCGGGCCACGGTCGCCCATTGAACTCACCTAAGCAAACGTTATACCGATCCTCTTTGTGCAGTGCCCACTTTTTTTGAACATATCTGAGATAACTTATGAATCAAAGACTTGAGATTAGGTAGAGAGAGGATTCGGGGTGAGAATAGGATACGCGAAGGCAGTGGATGCTTTTTGTAAGCAAGCTCGTCAAACGAGAAAGTGTGACGTACGTGCGTCGACACACCAAACTGCCACAAAAATCACCTAGGGCAAGGAGCATGTTAGGGAATGTCGTCGAGGATAGTGGATTGGATGGGAGGCACCGGCCCCACGTCCCGCGGTGTGGGAGGAAATACCAAGGGGGAGCCTACTTGATTGGCTCCTTGGATTAATCCAATGGAGAGTTGCGGCCCGAGCGTCATCATGGCGCCACTCCATGCCTGCCCGGTCGTCGGATTGCGAAAATTGTACGATTGGAAGTTATTGCCGAAATTGTAGATGTAGCCCTGGGTGCCCTGGTTGTCCAGATACAAATTGCCCGGTCCCACGAGACCGAACAGCGGGGCGACTCCCCCACCGATCCCCCGCACCCCTGAGACAGATTGCGCTCCCGCCGGGTAGGGAAACAGCAACATCGCCATCCCTATGACCAGCAACCCTTGCTTCACGTGGGGCATGTCAACACCCTTCGGCTCAGCATGGACACCGGTCTCAGTTTATGGTACCACCCCCGCACCATGATGAAACCAGTATGGCTCAACCCTGACCCTGCATCAAGGAGTTTGTTATGACGAATCGCATCCTCCAGGGATTCTGTCTCATCGTGAATGCGACGGCGCTTCTCCTGTGGACAACGACGGACACGTTCGGCTTGGAGGTGAACAAGCCGGTTCCGGCCGAACGTCGCGAGGCTGTCTCGCTCGCCGATGCCGTCGTGAAAGCGCTGCTAAACAATCTTGATATCCATATCGGCCGGCAAACGAAGGAGAGCCGCTTAGCCGACATCGTGATCGAGCAGGCTAAATTCGATCCGACTGTCAGCCTGAATGGGCAATATAACCGACAGGTCGCACCGCTCAACCGACCGATCTTGGGGTTCACCGGCGCGACCCTGCAGGACATTACAAAGTTTGACCAGAACACCTCTTCCGTGACCGCCGATATCACCCAGAATCTCCCCACGGGCGCGAACTACGACCTGAACTATAGCCCCCAACGCAGTTTTGTGAGCGGCCCCAATACCTTCTTGTTCAATCCGGCCTGGACGGGCGGCCTCGCCTTAACGGTCACTCAACCCCTTCTGAAGAACTTCGGGAGCGAATTGAACCGGACGTTTATCTCCGTTGCGCAGAACAATGCCACGGTCGAACAACACGTCTTCCTCGACCGTGTGTTGACCGTCATCGCCACGGTCGAACAAACCTTCTGGGAAATGGTCTTCGCGAACGAGAATCTCAAAGTCGCCCAGGCCGCCTTGAAAGCCGCGGAAGAACTGCTGGCCAGCAATCGCGCCAAGGCCAAGGCTGGCGTGATGTCGATCGTGGATGTGCTGCAGGCAGAAGCCGCCGTGGCGTCGCGGGTCGAACAAATTCTCGTGGCGGAAAAATCCATTCGCGACCAGGAGGACCAATTACGCCGTCTCCTGAATCCCGATGAGGAAGAGCTGCGGCAGGACCTGCGGCTGATCCCTATCGATCCGCCGACGACGTCCCTGGAAGCCATCAGCCTGCAAGAAGCGATCGACATCGCCATCGAGCGCCGGCCGGAGATTCTCCAAGCAGGGAAGAATGTCGAGACCAGTGACCTCAACACGAAGTTTGCCAAGAACCAAATGCTCCCGACGCTCTCGTTTCAAGGCACCATGGGACTCGCGGGCCTCGGCGCGGACTACAATGACGCAACCAAACGGAATTTCGGCGGCGACTTTTACAACTATGGCGCCGGTTTAGTTTTCAGCTATCCGATCGGCAACCGCTCGGCCTATAGCACCTTCAACAAGCGACAATTGGAATCTCGCAATGCCCAGGCATCATTGCAAAGTGTGCGTCAACAGGTGATTGTGGGCGTTCGCGAAGCGGTTCGCCGTGTCCATACCGATTTCAAGCGGATTGAAACTACCCGGTCTGCCCGCATCATGTCCGAAAAGCAGTTGCAAGCCGAACAGGAGCGGTTGAAAGTCGGCCTCAGCACAACGCGCTTCGTGCTCGACTTTCAGCGCGACTTGGCGACATCTCAAGGGAATGAACTGCGGGCTATCCTGGACTACAACAAGTCCCTCTCGAATCTGGCTCGCAACAAGGCGACCACGCTTGAGCGGTACAGCTTGAGACTCGAATAGCCTGGCCATGATCCGGCCTGAGGAAGCGCAATCGCTCCACACAACTCAGGCGATGGAACGGGGAGCAGCCCTCGGCCTGCTCCCCTTGGCCGCGTCGATTCTGTTTTATACTTCCCCGACGACTCTCCAACAAAATAGTCTCTATCAGTTTCTGCCCCAGGCCTGTGCCTATGCCGCATGCTTGATCTGGATTCGGCTCAATAGCTCTCCCGTTCAGCGCTTCGGCCTCTCTCTGAAGCTCTTGCCACAAGGCCTCCGATGGGGCCTGGTCACCGGCCTCCTCCTCGGAATCATCAATGCGCTGGTCATTCTCTACCTCGTGCCTTTTCTTGGTGGAAACTACAAATTCCTCGCCGATACACCCCATGCAAAGATTCCGCTGTGGATCATGATGCCGTGGACCATTCTTTTTATCGCCGTGATGGTCGAGCTGAACTTTCGCGGCTTTCTTCTGGGACGGCTCATAGCTATGAGACTCTCGACTCCGACAGCCGTGCTGATTAGCGCGCTGTTGTTTGCGTTCGATCCCTTTCTAGTGGCAACCTTTCAACAGCTTCACTGGATAGCCGTCTGGGACGGGCTGGTGTGGGGAACGCTGTGGGTCACACTGAGAAATCTGTATGTGACGATCGTGGCCCATGCCGTGGAAGTCATCCTGCTGTATCTGGCAATTAGGGCCGTGCTGAACTAAGAATTGAATCAGCACACATGAATCCTTCCTTCTTCAGCTACCTCATTAACGACGTCTTCGGCGATCCCGGCCTGTTCGTGGAAGTGCGCTGGTCGAAGCGCGCATTGCTCTTCGACCTCGGCCACAACGATGCGTTGGGCCCGACGCGCCTGCTGCGTGCCGGGGACATCTTCATTTCACACACTCACATGGATCACTTCATCGGCTTCGATGCCCTTCTGCGTGTAGCCTGGGACGGGGAAAGACTTTACGGCTCTATGGACCGCCGGGCCTGATCGCCAATGTTCAAGGAAAACTTCAGGGCTATACATGGAATTTGGTGAACGGTTATCCGCTCGTGATAGTCGTGGAGGAATTCCATGCCCAAACAATCCACAGCGCGACCTTCCTCGCAACCGACGGATTTGTCCGCCGCGATGCGCCAGACATTCCGCTCGTCAGCCCCGAAAAGCGTCATACCTTTCGCGTCCTCGACGATCCCATGTTCACTGTGCAAACCGTGGCGCTCAACCACCGCATCCCCTCCCTCGCCTATTCACTGCAGGAGCAGTTCCATGTGAACATCAATAAGGAACGGCTACATGAAGCCGGACTGCCGGTCGGCCGGTGGCTGAAGGATGTGAAGGAGTACCTTTGGCAGGGTAAGCCGGACGACTTTCGCTTTCGCGTCATCCTCTACCATGAGCATCACAAGGAGGAGCGGGAGTTTGTGCTGGGCGACGTTCGCGAGCGATTCGTGACCATGAGCCGCGGCCAGAAACTCGCCTATGTCGTGGACGCGCGCTACGACGAAGAGAACGAGGCCAAGGTCGTCGACCTTGCGCAAGGCGCCGACATATTTTACTGTGAAGCCCCGTTTCTGGACCGCGATGCCGAGAAGGCCCGCCAGCGTTACTATCTCACCGCGAGACAGGCCGGCCTCATGGCCAGGAAAGCCGGCGTGCGCGAATTGGTCGTGTTTCATTTCTCGCCGCGCTACACTGGCCTTGGCGATCACATTACGGCGGAAGCACAGCAGGCATTTCGAGGAAGCTGAAGGAGGCTGAGGATGAGTGAGTGGGCGAGGTACGGCTTGTACTTTCTATTGGGCGGCACCATTGTCAGCATCTCGACCTATCTCGGGTCGCAAGGCCGGTCATTCCTGGCCGCCTTCGCCAGCACCTTTCCCGCGATGACCGGGGCGACGTTTGTCCTCATCTACCTGAACGGCGGCAGCGAACACCTCGTCACCTACGCCAAGAATCTCCTGTGGTTCGTGCCACCCTGGCTGGTCTATGTCGGCTGCATGATCTACGGCGTCGAGCGCATCGGCTTCTGGCTCTCGATGGCCGGTTCCTTGATCCTCTACATGGGCTGCGTGGGGCTGGTGAAATTTCTGGCGCGGTAGGGAATCATAACCTTGCCTGTGGGGAACATCATTGCCGACACTTTTCGTCACCGAGGAGTTCGGATGATGAAGCGCTCGTTCAAATCCTTCGATCCGAACTCTTG
>JACCYV010000273.1 GCA_013696305.1 Nitrospira sp. | reverse complement strand
CCTGGTATACCAGTAGGCCCACAGGATCAAGAGGCCTTGCAGCGGCAAGCGAAGCCACAGCACATGCGGCGACGCCCATGGGTACTGTTCGGGGTGCATGGCCATATGAACGTTCGCCGGAAAGACCGCAATCAACAAGGCGATCAGTCCCCACGCCGCCCACGCAGACCATCGCTCGAACAGCAACAGGCCTCCTAATCCGATTTCCGCCACGCCACTGAGGTACACCAGCGCCTCATGCCACGGCAGGCACGGCGGCATGAGGCTCACATAAAACGGCGTGTTGAGAAAGTGGTTGGCTCCGGCTGCAATAAAGGCAACGCCGTAGAGGTAGCGTGACAGGCGTTTGATTCGCTTCATGAATCAGGAACCGATCACTTCAAATGTGGTTCTCGCGTTAGGCAGGTTTAGCGAATCACATCCGGGGCGAACGAAAAATCAAAAGGCAATGTGTGGCTACCGCTTCTCGAACCTGGTAGCCCCCTCTTGCAGCATCTCGTTAAATTTCTTCCAGCCCACCTTGAGACCATACGTTGTAGCTTTGGAAACCAAACAATGGAACCATCAGAAATAGCGAGTGTGCCCAGCACGATATTGTCGCGCTTTACCAAAAACTCAACATCGGCCTTACCAAGCGAGCGCTGCGGGATATTGAACGAGACGTCATGTTTTGCCATAGGCCCTCCTTTGACGGCAGTCTAACGGTTGGCCTGAGGGGATGAGATTGGGGAATCAAATACCTTTGAATTCCCCCTGGCCGCTATCGAAGACCCGCATCTTCCAGCTTCCTAAGCAACATTGATGTGAGGACGAGGTGATCCAAACAGGTATCTGGATCGTCAACGATACCCGTCTTATGTCCACGGGGATTCCTGATGCCAGCCATTGCCCCCGCGAAAATAAACTTGTATCCGTCCTGCTCGCTCTGTTCTGAAGGAGTCATCCCGGGATTCAAAGGCAGCTTCGGGGGATTACCGCCGAATACGCGCATCATTAGGCTTTTACCATAGTCTTGATCCACCGAGATTCTCTGTACCTCTTCATCTAGGTATTTTGAGCGCGCCGAAGGTGGCCTATGCATAGTGGCCATTATCGAAGAGCTTTCGAACCTGTGCAGGCAAGTCAGAATGTACGTTCCGTTCTTCAAAGGGATGTACCGAACTTCCCACCCCGGAGTCGCTTTCTGTGAACACGTGTGCGTTTCGAACGATGCGTTCGAAACGCTGAAAATCATCAGCCATTGAGGAGATTCTTCCGGATGCTTTGGAAGATTCGGTCGTACGTTTCTTGGTCCCCTGAGGCCGGTAGATTCACTTCAATTCGAACAGTGAGACCGACGGATTGCTTGCCGTTGCCAGTGGTGCCGTTACCAGAGGAGATGATTTCAGATGAGCTGGAATAGCCTCTCGCAGCTTTTGTCTCACTCTTGTCAGCTGTAGGCGGTTTCGTCTTCTTAATTGTAGTACTGGATTTTGATGCGGGAACTCCTGCGTGACCGGATAGTGCTGCTAGTGCCGAAAACGTCCCGGCTTGCCGAGTGCCTACAACATCCGACGAGCGGTCAGTGTTCCTAAAGAACTGCGTCAATCCGTTCCTGTCCTGTGTCCATGCAGAGTCCCCGTGCAACTCGAACAGTTCCTCGTACGCATCCCTTACAAGGTTCCCAAATTCCGTCGCGAACGCTTCGTCTTGATGCTGGACAAAAGGCTTGGCCTTAGCCTCAACCTTTTGCCCTCATCGTCGATGATGTTAAGGAAGCGCAAGACGTTAATTACGTATGACTCATTCTTCGGGGCAACACCAAGTTTCCGCAGCGTGTCAGCCGTTACCTCTCTCGGGAAGCTTTTCCGAAGATGACTTACCGTCTTCACCAAAGGTTCAGCAGACGGTACGTACGGGTACTTGTTTGCCATGTTTCGTCCCCTCTTTTGCCTCGCAAGATCCCATACATAGTGCTTTGCAGCACCCATTATTAGTTATAGTGAGCGGCATAATACGCCAAATGAACCTATAAACTGAAGCACGTTCAATCACATATCATCACACCCGTAAGGCCTCAACCGACGCAGGGGCTCCGACCCGCTTCGTTAACCAAAAAGCGTAGGCACCTCCAAGCTAGTTCCCTTGCGCACTTTTGGGGGCAGTCTGATTAATTCTAAAGCGCGCGCGTCGCACGAGGCCCTTCTGAGGCGTTCTGCGCGAGGTGCGCGACGCGAGGGATAACGAGCGTCACGTTTGCGCACGCCGACAAGACAATGAGCTGGCCGTGTCCTCGAAGGGCGGTCTGGCTGATCCGGCTCGGTTTATTCCTCCTGCCAGAAATGTTTGAGGTCGAATGAGAGTTGGCGATGATGCTTAATGGCCAAGAAAACGATTCGCCCCTGCTGTACTAAATAGAGGACGAGATGATCCTCCATGAGGCGTTCCCGCAGGTCATCGCCTTTCTTGAGGAGTCGGCGGAGGTCCTTCGTCAACTCCTTGGCCTTTGTGGACTTGATCGCACGATTCAGGAAGGCTCGTCCGTACTGAGGGAAACGACAGAGAATTGTTTCGTCGACTAAAGCCGTTCCAATAGATGTTGGAAGGCGGGCTGGCCATCCGAGCCCAAAAATGTCTCGATGGCCGTGAGATTCGCAGAGAAGTTTTTCGGTGAAGAGTGGTCGTTTAGCGGCCATGCCGCGACTTGAGTTGAGCCAGGCTGAGGGTCTTTTTCTGGTTTAGATCAGAGATTCCCTTGATCGCTTCTTGTAGCAACCCGATATGGATCTGCTCTCGTTCGAGGCGATGGTAATGATCGAGCCGTTCTGCATCGATCAGCGCCGCGCAACTGCCTCCGTTCTTGGTGATGATCTTCTCGCTTCCCTTAGTGCGCACTTCCTCGCATAGCTCGGTTAACTTCGCCCTAGCCTGGCTCAACGAAATGATGTCTTTGGATGTAATTGCCATGGGGCCTCTTTCAGTTAGCTAGTCTATTTTTTATGTACAGAATACTGTCAACCAGTCCCCCAAGAGCGTCACGTCTTTGTTCCCTCCTATGACTCATGTGCAACGAGGGTGGCCTGGCTTGGGCCCTCACTGCGCACGTCGAACGACCACCGCTGTATCGTGGGCATTCCGTGCGCACAAGGAAGCAACCAGACCGCCCTTTATCTTTCTCTGCAACCTATCCCCCTATCACCCCACTTCAGCGAGGTGGCTGGTCTAGTCTCCATTCGCGCGTCCAACGAGGCCCTTCGGAGGCCGCGCGTTGCGCGCGCACAGAGACTAGGCCCGTGACCTCGCCCTCCCCCTCTCCTTGCGCCATCCCACCATTCATGGTAACTGATGGGCATGAGCGAGGATTCCCTCAAGCATGACCCTGCGCCGGCCCAACGAATCGACATCCGCCCCATTACTGAACTCCTCCTGGCT
>JACCYV010000272.1 GCA_013696305.1 Nitrospira sp. | reverse complement strand
TCTCCGTCAGGTGGAATTCTCGGGTTCTTCTGAGAGAACACATCGATGAGTCAGCCCTGCGCCTGGCACGGTTCGTAGGCATCTCGGTGCCCATGCACACGGCGCTCCGGCTGGGGGTGCGAGTCGCCGAGCTGATCCGCACCGTCAATCCAGTCTGCCACATCTGTTTCTATGGACTGATTTAAAAAACTTTGGGGCTATGTGGTGTAAGGCAGAGTAAAATAAAACTGAGTCCCTTTTCCCGGGACACTCTGCGCGGCAAGGGTTCCCCCATGCAATTCAATGAGACCTTTCGCGATTGCCAGCCCTAAGCCGGCACCAGCAACGTGTCCGGAACCGGACTGAACTCTATAGAATTTGTCAAAAATCTTCAGCAGATGCTCTTCCGATATTCCACAACCCGTATCAGACACACCGACTTTGACGTATTGTTCATCCACGACCTGTGCACTGATTTGGATGCGCTCACCCGATGGCGTAAACTTAATCGCGTTATCCAACAAATTAGCGAGCACTTCATACAGTTTGTCACGGTCGGCGCGAACCTTCGGTATACTCTCCATCGAAAATACTTCCATAATGATGGATTTCCCCTGTGTGAGGGGCTGAAACCCCTCCAGGAGATCAGCCACTAGCTCTTGGAGCGACAGCCAAGCGGGACGCAGTTCCATTTTACCCGCTTCAATTTTGGACAGATCCAGCAGTTCATTCAGCATTCGTGTCAGCCGGTCTGCGTTGTGTTGGATCCGGGAGAGATAGTAATTTTGTTTCTCATTCAGGGAACCGGCCAGGCCCTGCAGCAAATTCTCTGCGAAACCTTTGATCGAGGTGAGCGGTGTGCGTAATTCATGGGATACGATGCTGACAAAGGCACTTTTCAGACGGTCGAACTCTTGTAGCTGTTCGACGGTCGCTTGGAGAGTGCTCGTCCGATCCTGAATCCGGCGTTCTAGCGTGTGGTTCAATTGGTCCAGCGCCTCCTCCGCGCGCCTGCGTTCGGAGACTCCCACTGCCAAAGTCATTGCTGTCACAGCGATCACCGCCATGAACGCCTGTAACAACAGCAGCGTTTCATTTGGGGCGCCCCGGACGAAGGGGCCGGACCCACGCAAGGTTCCCCAAATGGCTATTCCTACACACAGTAGAATAGCGGTTGCCGTTTTCCCGTGGCCCGAGCCTGACCGCGACCCATATCAGAATGGAGAGCATGAGGAAGCCAAGCGGATAGTTAGGGCCAGTCATCGCCTGGCCGCTTTGGAAGACAATCAGTGCAACCAGGCAGAGCAAGGTAAGGGACACGCCTATTTCCAGAAACTGAGAGCAACTCCAGTTGATCGCATAGCCCGATGCCCAGAGAACGATAGCTGGCGTAACGATCAGAACACCGACGGCATCACCCAGCCACCAGATTATTCAAATCGCACTGTACCTCTCCCACTCTGCGTACCCTCCGAGGGAGAGACTTGTGACACCGAAGTCGCGCTCACAGTAGTACTGAGTACCGCCGCTAGAAGCACAAAGCTAAGCGTATCACGTTGTTGAGCAAAGACCTTCCGACCGTGAGCGAAATAATTCACGAGGAATGCGCCCAAGAATCCTTCCAACGTATTTCCTGTCGCGATACCGACAGAGGTGGCAACCGAACCAGCTGTTGTCACGTTGACAACAAACGCCCCTAAAAAGATAGCGGGCCACACCCAATATCCCAGCAGAAGAAAGGCCGCCAAGCTGATGCCGGTCGGAGGCCATACTGGAGTCGCACTTGGATGAAACACAGTATGACGGATAGGTGGAGAGGACTTATCTGTGGGTGCCGCTGTAAATCTAGTGAGACCATGGTACGGATCGAAGGTGTCGATTTTGAAAAACGGTCAGCTTGGCAACTGCTAAATGATAAGCGACGAGGTAGTCCGACCCAAGGTAGGAGGATGCCTTCGCCTGGTGATATCAGCCTCTGACGTGGACTTTAGGAAGAGCTTTGATCTTTATTGATAGGTCCTTTGAGTTCCCTCGAACACTCGTTCGCTGAGCATGCCGGCTAGAGAGTCGTATCCTTACGACAGCCTCTCCTGATGGGTTCTGATGACGCCATATCACCTCCTTGCACATCTTCAATCCTGTCCGATCTCGCAGTCGGCATTTGTGGGTACCTGTGGCAGAACTATCGTGTCGGATCGGGTTTGACCGGTTCCTCGCTGTACGTGCCTTGGGAATCAACCGAGGGGCTACGAGGGGGGTATGGTCCTTGATGCAGCAACGCTACAGATCTCACCTCTATGACCATGACCTGATACTCCGAACAACTACGGACTTGCGAGACCGCCTGGCCGCGTGGTTGACTAAAAGAGGGTGAAGGTGTCTGCTTTGGTTGTGCCCACCCAAGGCGGCAAGAGGTCTCGGCATCCTCCTGGCGGGATCTGCCTTCACCCTCGAACTTATTTATATTTTGTTCCCACTCAGATGATTACTGTCGCCCACTGTTATTGCATCTTTACATGAACTATTAGTATGTAGGTAATTGATTGCTATGCTTAATTAACACATACTTCAGATCTTTCAATAACACACTCACCCCTCTTTTTCTGGAACGCTCTCCCCTCCTCCAAGGTATTCTCATACTTCCAGCTACTCGCTAGTGTCGGGCATGCGGTTCCGACTGAACTCCCCCATTCACTGGAGGCACTATGTATAAACAGATCGGCAGAGTAGGATCGGTGCGCAGAGAACTGCATGGAAAAGCCTGCCCCTTTTGCGGAGGACGTAAATATCAACTTGTTCTTCGTTCACAGACCTTACCCGGCACCGAGGGTCTGTTCGCTCGCTGCAGTCAATGTCAACGAGCCAAAGAACTCGATGATGATCTGGGTCGCATTCTTTGGATGTAACCATCTCGATTTTTTCCGTTTCTCTGCTCACGCGGCACAGTGCGCCACAGGATCCATGGCCATCACTCAAAAGGTTCTCGCCAAACGAACTCGTCAGACAACGCACGCTCTTCGCATGATGCTGACCAGCGGCGTGATTCGATCGGCCACAGTTGACCCTCCCTGCATGCCCGCCCCACAATTCCAGCCGGGATCATCTCGCATCCTGTCTCCAGAAAATTCCAAGTTCGCAGGGCTCGTCCACACCACAGACCACACTCGTCACCTGGGCCTGCTTGCATACTGGCAGGCCACCTGTATCGATATACTCAAGGGATTCGGAAGAAGATAGGTCCGTCACCCGGTGGGCTCCTTCGCTCCTCCGATAGTCCATGAAATCGATCCGACACTAAAATCACCACCAGAATCACTTGAGTGCGCTCCATGCTCTGGGGTATGATCCCCCTTCTTCATCTGGAGAAGGGATTTATACTCAAGGGATATTCAAGTGATATAGCGCAGCGGTCCAATAAGCGGTCCTCAAATGACGACTTGTGGAGAGGTGGCCGAGCGGCCGAAGGCACCGGTTTGCTAAACCGGCACAGGTCAAAAGCCTGTCGCGGGTTCAAATCCCGCCCTCTCCGCCACACCGAGCCGGGAGAGTTGATTTTTTTTCAGTGATACTGTAGACAGAAACCCCTCTTACGGCCTGCCTGAACGCCGAGGTAGCTCAGTTGGTAGAGCACAGCCCTGAAAAGGCTGGTGTCGACAGTTCGATTCTGTCCCTCGGCACCAT
>JACCYV010000271.1 GCA_013696305.1 Nitrospira sp. | reverse complement strand
CTTGTACACTGCGTCGTTCGTGGCGATATAGACGATGTTGGGATTCGATGGATGAAGCGCGATCGAGACCACGGCCGCTTTCCTGGTTCCGCAGGCCGTCAGGAGCAGGCCGATCAAAAGAAGGGATGCGCGGAGAATGGCACAAGTTTGATTCCTTATGGACCTCACAATGGCGGCAGACCTAACCATAGCGCGGCGACTGAGTCAAGGTGGGGCCTCGTAGAGTCGTGTGGAAGGCTTACAGTCGTTGGGTAAATCGTTCGGCGTATCCCGTCAATTCGACATAACCCCGCCCTCTGACAGGCGCCCCCCCCACCTGGCCGGTGGCGGACACGGCCCCCTCCCAGTACGTCACGCGAGTGCTGCGGGCAGTCTGCAATTCTTGATCTGCGAGCAACGACACCACATCGAGATTCAGCTTCAGGGAGGGAGCGGTAATTCGCCAACGCTGCGGATAACGCGCCTGGGAATGGGGACTTGTCCAATAGGCAAGTGGCTCAATGGTGAGATCCTCCGCGCTGAGCGGCTGCGTATGCCCATCGGCCAGAACGAGTGTGCCGCTCGACAGGGGATCGGCAGATCCATCCGCTCGTCGCAATGAATACCACATGAGCTCTGTCGAGTTGCTCAATTGCAGGCTGAACCAATCCCACCCCACCACGTCCCGACCGAGGTCGGCCGAGCCGAATTCGTGATCCATCCAGCTCAAACCGGTGACGGCAAAGGTTTCGGTGCCCACCCGAATCTGCCCCTCGGTCGCGAGTTGCGTGAGTGAATAGTAGTGTGAGGCCTGTTCGGGGGAGGCGCCTTTCCGGCTGACTCCCTGATGGCCATGCAAGGCGGGGGGCTTCCCCGAAATCACCTGAAGATCAATGGCGAATTCATCAGTCGCGGCCTGGAGCTGTTGTCGTTCCGATGTTGCGTCCTCCATGGAGACGGACCAGCGATCGATCCAGACACGCAGGCGGTCCGTGTCAGCACCGGCCTTGCCGAGCCCTTCACGACTGAGTTTGTCGGCATAGAGAAATCGTCCGCTGTCCAGATCCGTCAGGGCGAAGTGAGCGAGGTAGAGTTGCTGGATAGACCATTTAGAAGGATGTGTCTTCACCTGATCCGGCGGAATGCCGCGGCGAAAAAACGTGAGTTGAAACCCGAACGGTCGGCCATCCGACGCCGTGAGATGTCCTGTGTAATACCACCATTCCGTGCGAAACCGTTCATGGGCGCCATGGTCTTCTGGGAAGCGATAGTGATAACCCGGCATGGCGATGGAAAAAGACCGGGGGATGTCATGTGTGGCATGAGACGGGAAGCCGGAGGACAGCAGCGCGAGCGTTGCCACGAACGCAGCAAGCACAAAAATGCGGGGTATCGTCATCGTGGGCTCGTCATCCTGCGCTCGGGACGAGCCATCCGGGAACACGCGGGCCTTTGAGTAAAAGCTCGATGATCGATTGAATGAACATCAGTATTCATCATGGTTTTCAAGCCCTCGATGCGGATGAGATGGGGCGTCACGACGTTGACAATTTTGCAAAGCATCAGCTATCGTGAGCCATGTTTCTTGAACCGGAACGCGATAAGCCACACCGTGAACTGTCGGGAAAGGCCCAGCCATTTCCCGTTCCGGAGCGCATTCCAATCTTTCCTCTTCCGAACGTCGTGTTCTTTCCCAAGACCTACCTTCCGCTCCATGTGTTTGAGCCGCGCTATCGCCAGATGGTAGCGGATGCAGCGGCAGGAGGGCAATGCATCGGCATGGCGCTTCTGAAGGAAGGATGGGAAGAACAATACGACGGAAATCCGCCGATCTTTCCGGTGGGCTCTGTCGGGCGTCTGGCCAGTGTTCAAAACCTGTCCGATGGCCGCTCGAATATTCTCCTGCAAGCCATTGAGCGGTACGAAGTGCGCGAGGAGTTTTTCGAGAAAAGCTATCGCGAAGCCCGTATCACGCTCAAGCCTCGCGACCGGGATTTTTCCATGGATCCGCCATTGCGCCGGTATTTGCTGGGCGTCCTCGATGAATATCTCCAGGCGGACGAAGAGGCCTCGCCCCTGCACAGTCTTATCCGGCCCGATGTCAGCGACGAGGTGCTCGTGAACTCTCTCTCGACCTACCTCGACTGTACTCCGCTTGAAAAGCAGTTCTTGTTGGAGGCGGAACACCTGCCGCAGCAAGCTCGACGGCTCAGCGATCTGATTCAGTTCAAACTGGCGGAGCGGCGAGGGGCTGGAGGGTGGGGCTGATGTCGCGGGCGGTCGCTATCGAGGTCTCGCATCTCGGCAAAGTCTACGATAAGGTCCGGGCCGTCGATGATGTGTCATTTCAGGTCTATGCCGGTGAAATATTCGGTCTACTTGGACCGAACGGTGCGGGCAAGAGTACCATCCTTCGCATTCTGATCACGCTGCTTCACCCCACCTCCGGGTCGGCCAGGATTTTCGGGCTGGATTCGGTGAAGGATGCCGACCGGGTGCGGAAGACGATCGGATACGTGCCTCAGGAGCGCGCCATCGATCGCTTTCTGACGGGCCGGGAACATCTTGAACTGCTCGCGGACCTGCATCACCTGTCAGCCGAAGAAGCCTCCACGCGAATTCCGCAATTGCTGAAACTGGTTGAACTGGAGGCGCAAGCCGATCGTCCCGCCAAGACCTACTCCGGCGGCATGAAGCGGAAGCTGGATATCGCCTGCGGGCTGTTGCCCGATCCGAAGGTGCTCTTTTTGGACGAACCGACCCTCGGTTTGGATGTGCCAAGCCGTCTCCGAATTTGGGACCATGTACGGGCGATGCGGGACCGGGGGATTACTGTCGTCATGACGACCAACTATCTGGATGAGGCCGATCAGCTCTGTGATCGAATTGCCATCATCGACGGTGGACGTATCAAGACGCTGGGCTCTCCCACTGAGTTGAAAGTCGGAGTGGGCGGAGACCTGGTGTCGCTGACGGTGCGGGAACACGATCGCGTCGACACCCTGGCGTCCGCCGTCAACATCCTGCCGGCCGTCCGCGCTGTCAAGACCAGGCCGAATGGATTGGACATTCGAGTCGATTCTCCCGAGAAGGCGTTGCCGGCCATCCTCGAAGCGGCGAATCGCCTGACCTGTCAGCTCGAGTTCATCGACTATCATCGGCCGCGGCTGGATGACGTGTTTATCGCGCAAACCGGGCGGTCCATCAAGGACGATCAGCCGAAAGACGACGATCAGTAGCGATCGGCGAGGAGCAGGCGGCATCGGTCATGAAAGAATATTGGCAGGAAATTCGAGCGTTGACGATGCGCTGGGTGCGGCGGCTGAGTCGTGAAAAGTTCAGCATGCTCTTTACCCTCGTTCAACCGATGTTGTTCTGGCTCATCTTCTTCGGCAACTTGTTTCAGCGGGCCGCGGACATGCAGGTGACGCAGGCGGCCAGCTACATCAGTTTTCTCACCGCCGGAGTGGTGATCATGACGGTGCTCAACAATGGGTTGGCCGGAGGCGTCGATCTTCTGTTCGACAAGGAGAACGGGTTTCTCGAACGGCTGATGTCCACGCCGATTCACCGGAGTTCCGTCATTCTGAGCCGGTTTATTTTCGTCATGACCATCACCTCGTTACAAGTGTTGGTCATCCTGGCCGTCGCCTGGTTGTTTGGCGTGCAGCCTGTCACCGGATTCCCGGGAGTGGCGGCGATCCTCTTCATCGGCATGATGTTCGGCGTGGGGTTGACGGCGATTTCGATGGCGATGGCCTTCTCTGTGAAAAGCCATGGCGACTTCTTTTCCGTCCTCGGATTTCTCTCCTTGCCGATGATTTTTTTGAGTTCGGCATTGGTACCCCTGACCGCGATGCCTGGCTGGATGGGATTTTTAGCGCAGTTCAACCCCATGACCTGGGCCATTGATGCGGTGCGTCCCTTGATTCTGCAGGGATGGACGGAAGCGTTGCCGCATGTTGGAATGGTGATTGTGGTGATGGTCTTGTTCGATGCGCTCTGTCTGTATGGGGGGGCGCGTGTGTTCCGTCGGGCAATCGGGTGAGTCTTGTTGTGCATCGAGGATCGGCCATGTATGTGAATGAAAGCCAAATCCGCGCCTTGATTCGGCTCCTCGGAGACGAGGATGAACGGATCGTCAAGACCATCAGCGGAAAACTCATCGATTTCGGTGACGTTGCCGTGCCGTTGCTGCAAGAGGCTGAGATCGAGCAGCCGGATATGGCCGATCGTATCGTCACCGTGCTGGAAGAAATCCGCGGGACGAAGTTGGAGGAAGAACTCCGCGACCTGATCGCGCAACCGGACGATCAGATTGATCTGGAAACGGGGGCGTTTCTCCTGGCGCGGTATGCCTATCCGATGCTCGATGTGCAGGCCTACCGGCGCCAGCTGGATCGAATGGCTCAGGATGTGAGGGAGCAGATCGGATCCCGGGTCTCGGGCGAAGAGACCGTGAAAGCGCTCAATCGCTATCTGTTCACCGAAGCCGGTTTCAAAGGGAATACCAAAAACTACTATGAGGTCGAGAACAGTTATCTCAATTGCGTGATCGACCGGCGAACGGGAATCCCCATCAGCCTGTCGACGGTCTACCTTCTCATCGGCAGGCGATTGCAATTGCCGGTGCAGGGGATCGGCATGCCGGGACATTTCCTCGTCAAGTTCGACTCTGACAAATACAAGATCTTTATCGACTGTTTCAATGGAGGCGCACTCCTGACGGAAAAAAATTGCGCCCGTTTTCTCACGGAAGCCGGCTATGGGTTCGAAGACCGCTTTCTTCAGAAAAGTCCGACGCGGGCGATTTTAGCCCGCATAATCAAGAATCTGTTGGCCATCTACAACAAGCTCGATGAACCACTCAAGAAAACCCGCCTGCCCCGGTTCATTGAAATATTGGGCTGTGAGCAGCGAGAAGAGGGGCTCTAGCAGGATGCTGAAAAAGTCCGCTAGCCGCGTTCTCGCCTCGTTCAGACCCTCAACGTACCGTCCGTGGGAAGGAGCCTCCATTGGGAGGCGTGGGGTGGGTGGGTAAGAACGTGACGCTTCGGGTCAGGACACGGCCGGCTCACCGCTCGCCGGCGTCCGCAAGCGTGACGCTCATTATTCTTCGCGTCGCGGACCTCGCTGCGGCCTTGCCTGGGACAAGGCGCGTCTTGGCGCGCCGGGTTGGGGGGGTAAGAAGGTCGCCTTTTTGAGCACCCTGAACGGCCGTTCTAGTCCGGAGTACTCCTGAAGTCCTGCTCTGTCGTCCGATCCTCTCGCCGGTCGGGACTTCTCTCGTTTAGTCTTCTCGAACGCACGCAGATCTATTTCTGACTAACTACGCAGTTTGAGCAGGTCCCGCGCCATCCGAATCCGTCCTGCGAAGTGGTTGCCCGCCTGTCCGCACACGTCATACCGTTCGGCAACCGGATAAAAATGTGACAGCACGAGCTGGTTGATTCCCGCTTCCTGCGCCACACGACCGCAAAGTCCGGCATGCAGATGCCCGGCGCCCGGGCGGCTTTCCGGAAAGGAGCAGTCCAAGATGGCGAGGTCCGCCTTTCGACAGAGCTGAACCAGACTGTCGCAATAGAGCGAATCGCCGGAATAGGCCACGACGTGATCCTGGTACTCAATCCGGTATCCCACGCAGTGAAGGCGAGGTGCGTGCGTGACGGTGGCGGGCCGAATGCGGGTATCGCCCAGCCGGAAGCTGCGATCGGAAATTTCACGAATTGTGACGCGAAACGGAGCCCGGTCGAAGCTCGGGAACGTGGTCAGCATGGTTCGCATGAGATGTGCGGTACCGCGCGGTCCGATGAGGGTCAGCGGCGCCCTGGTGCCGCCCTGGTATTTACAAAATACGACGGCATCGAAAAAAAACGGGATGAAATCGGCGAAATGGTCGGCGTGGAAATGAGAAAACAGAATGTGCGTAATACGGTGGCGGTCAAAACCGCTTTTGATCAAGTTGGAGAGCGTACGCGGACCGAAATCGAGCAGGAAAGCATGGTCAGTTTCTACCAGATAGCCGGCGGCGGCCCGCGTGGGATGCACATTCGTCCCCGACCCTAGGACAGTGACCCGGATCATGACACCGGAGTCTCCTGAAAGCTCTGTCGCAGGCGGAGCAGCAGCACGCGCAATTGGTCGGCTTCCGCGGCGCTGAGCGCGCGTTCGAAATAGGGACGAATGAAGGCGATATGCGCAGTAAAGGTTTTTCGGAATAGGCGGTCGCCTTTGTCGGTGAGACAGATGCGAATACTTCGTCGGTCAGCGACCACCGGGATACGACGGATCAACCCCTTGGCCGCCAGGCGGTCCAGCACGCCGGTCAAGGTTCCCTTCGTGACCAACGTGGCGGCTGACAGTTCGGCACAGGTCAGACCTTTCGTGTCCCCCAGTGTGGCGATGACGTCGAACTGCGAGGGGGTGAGTCGCAGCGAACGCACATGACGGCTGTCCGTGCGCCAAAAGGAGAGATAGGCCTCGACCAACGGGCGTAGAACTTTGAGGTGCGGATCATCTTTGAGAGGAGGAATGTCCACTGGGCACGCAGCCTAGTCATCACGTCAGGTGCCTGTCAAGAGTTGGACGGCGGGTTGCGTTGACGCCGTGGCGGCCGGCCCCCTATCATGTCGCCTGCCATGTCCCGTCATACACAATCCGGCCAAGCCAATCTGACAGCCATTCTTCTGTTGCTCGGGCTCGTGGTCTCCGGCGTGTGGGTGTGGAAGCGTCTGTCGCCGGAGGTGCAGGATCTCATCATCGATCAAGCCCTTCCCTTAGCCGCGCTGCTGCTCGCGATACTGGCGTTGATTTGGATCATCATCGGAAAGGTGAGGAGGCGCCTGTATCGGCGCAAGGAGCGTGCGCGATTGATTGCCGCGTTGGAACAGCAGCCCTCATCTGAGAAACGACTGGAATTGGCGTTCGCGGTCATCGAAGTAAATGAATATCGCCGCCCGGGCCTTGAAGCCATCGCGCCACAGCTCCAGGAATTATTCGTGACGACGTTGCAGCGGGCGCTGGGAGAGAAGCAACATCGGGTGCGAGGAATGGCGGCCAGCCACTTAGGGGTGATCGGCGATGACACGGCCGTGACCCATCTCCTGGCCACGTTGGAGGATGACCATGCCTATGTGCGCTCCAGCGCAGCGTTGGGCCTTGGACGCTTGCGGGCAGCCGCGGCGAAAGACAAGCTGGCGTATGTCAGCAAGGAGGACTGGGACCAAACCGTGCGCAGCCGGGCCCGCGAGGCGTTGGAGCGTATACGGTAACGGTGAAAAGGGCAGAGAATGGAGCAGCGGCAGATTGATCAGGCGGTCCAGTCGAGGACGACGATTTCAGGCATGCAATTCAGGCGAACGGGAATGACGGACCAGCCCAAGCCGCGATTCACGTAGAGGCGGTGGTTGCCTTTGCTGTACAGACCAGCCGTTCGTCCGTGACAGCCTGGCGGCAACCAGAATGTCGGGATATACGGGATCCGCCATTGACCGGCGTGGCTATGTCCGCAGAGCGTGAGGTCGACATGGTGCTGAGGCGTGAGCTGCTCCAGAATATTGGGCGCATGAGCCAGCACGAGGGTAAATCGCCCCGGTTGCGACGACGGAATACACCTCAAATCCGCACGGTGGAGCGAGGGATCGTCGAGGCCGACGATCGCCAGCTCCCCGGCGTTCATGGGAAGGAACGTCACCTGGTTCACCAGCAGCGTCACTTTGCGGCGATCGAATTGTTCGGCGAATTCATCGACGCGCACACCGCTGTAGTGGTCATGATTGCCGAGGGTGACGAAAACCGGAGCAAGACGCCGTAGTTCAGTGAGAAAGCGAAGGACATGCGGCAGGCCGTCCCGCACATTCAGAAGGTCGCCGGTGATGAAGATCCAGTCGGGCGCCAGTTCGGCCACGCTGTGAACGAGCGCGCGATGTCTTGGCCGGTAGCGGTCTAAATGCAAGTCACTCAAGTGCACCGCGCGACGCCCGGCCAGCGGCGCATGGACGAGTGGAAGGCGTGTGATGGCCGGGGTGGAGAGGCCGATTTCGAGACCCGGCATCAGGTTGAACAGATGATGGAAAGGGCGGCTCAGCCAGTGGCCGATCCAGACCCGCGTCAGTTCTTGCCACCGTATCAGAGTGGCGATCATTCCATCACTCGATTCAAGCGGGCCTTGTCTGCGGGGGTCACGCGATAGCCTTGATCATACAATTTGCCCATGCCTTTCATCAGCGCTTCCATACCGCGGGCCTCATGCAGCATATCGAACTTGGAGGTGAGCGAGCGTAGCTGAGCGTCCGCTCCGAGCGACGGCTCGAACGACAGATCCAGCGCGAGGAGGATGTCTTGAAGTTCACGGCTGTTGTAGAGGGCGTTGTCGTCGCCATCGCCCACCAGGGCAAACTCATAAAAGGTCAGGCTCAGGGACAGAAACGCCTGGGTGCGTTGGAAATCGGCGCGGACGCCGTCGAGGCCGCTCGGGTAGCGCTTGCGGCAGCCGGGTGCGTCTTGTTCTGATGAATCGGACACAGTCCAAGGTGTGTCTGCCGGACGGCTCCAGACGATGCTCTGCATGGCCGGGGGGGCCGGCCTCTGGTGTTGCTGCTTGTAAAACCAGCTCAAACATTGGCTGGCGGCCGCAAAGGCCTGCTTGTCGGTCTCGGCTTGTCGTTGGATATGTCGGGTGAAGCGAGCGAAGATATCGATGCTGTTCGACTGCGTGGCAGCCATGATCAGGGAGACGGAGCCGGCCGTGAAGGCACAGAAGAGTATCCAAGCCAAAAACCACCTATGAGCGAATCGGGTCTGCATCGCGTCCGTTGTGAGGGATAATTGCTGAAGCCGTGAACAGCCTGCTCCGAGTATAACACGGGTGGTCTTTGTGCCCACTCAATGGCCATCGTCTCCATTTGTGATCCATCACGAACAACAAGGAACGGTCATGTCAACGCTATCTTGGCTCGATGAAACGTTGCCCTATCTGACCGCCGCGATTCCAGCGCTCGGCGGCCGGATCCGCAGTACCCCGGATGATTTTCGTGTCGAAGAACGGCCCCTCTACTTGCCTTGCGGGGAAGGCGAACATCTGTATATTCGAGTGACCAAGCGAGGTCTGTCCACGCCGGATCTCGTACTACGACTCTCTTCTCAGCTGCATGTGAGAGCTCAATCCATCGGGGTGGCCGGGCTGAAGGATGCCCAGGCCGTCACGACGCAGATGATGTCATTGCAGGGGGTGAAAGCAGAGACGGTGGCGGCGTTGCCCACCGATGAGCGCCTGCTCGCTCTAGACGTATTGGGACGCCACCGCAATCGGCTCCGTAAGGGACACCATGCGGGCAATTATTTTCGCCTGATGATACGGGACATTCAAGAAGGGTCCGAGGACCTCTTGGGACAGCTCTTCGACCAGTTAGGACGCCGGGGTGTGCCGAACTACTTCGGTCCACAACGGCAGGGGCGATCGGGGGACAATTTTCACGTAGGTGCCCGGTTGTTACAGGACGCCACCCGTCGCAACAAGATGAGCCGCGCCAAGCGCATCTGGTTCATGAATGCCTATCAATCCCACGTGTTCAATCACATCGTGGCCAAGCGGATCGAAAGCATCGACCGGGTGTTTTCAGGCGACTGGGCCATGAAAACGGAGAATGGGGCCTGCTTTCCCGTGGAACAGCCTGAAGTGGAACAACCGCGAGCCGATCGATTTGAGATCAGTCCCACCGGACCGCTCTTCGGTTCCCGCGCGCCTTGGGCCACGGGCTACCCCGGAGACATAGAACGAGCCGTGGTGGCCGATCTCGAGAACACGCCGGAGTTATTGTCGAAAGCGGGCGCCGAGTGCGGATTTCGCGGTGAGCGACGGGCTCTCAGGATCCGTCTCAATGAGCTCACCTGGTCGCTTGAAGGCTCTGTGCTGACCATGGCTTTTTGGCTGCCTCCCGGCTCCTATGCCACCAGCGTGCTCCGGGAAGTCGTGAAAACCAGCTCGTAGCTCCGCACGTCCTCGCTCCCGACAGATGGTAGAATTTGAGAGGGAGTATGGAGGGAGTTTCAGGAGGTCCGGTCATGACAGAATCGCAAGAAACGGTCTTCCTGCAAGGCCACATCATCGATTCGTTGATCCTGGCAAAAATCCTGGACACGATTTTGATGATGGGCGGCACCTTTGATCTGCAGGACGTGAAAATCGGAGCGACAAGAGATGCAGAGTCGCAGGCACGGATCGTCGTGCGCGCACCATCGAGCCGTGTGCTGGGCGATATTCTGCGGGCTGTCCAGCCCCATGGGGCCGCCATCGAACGTGAAGCGGATTGCCGGTACGAGCCTGCGCCGGCGCGGGGGGTGTTTCCCGAACAGTTCTATGCGACGACCCACCTTCCCACTCAGGTTCGTCTCGATGGCGAGTGGGTGGAGATCGAGGGTATGGAAATGGATCTCGGCATCTGTGTCGATCCGGCCAAATCTTGCGCGCGGACCGTTCCCATGGGAGCCGTGACGGCAGGGGAACTGATTGTGACCGGCCGGGAAGGAATCAGGGTCACGCCGCTCGCTCGTCCGGCTGAGCGGGATGTGTTCGGATTCATGGAATCCGTGGTGTCGTCGGAGCGTCCCCATCAGCCGGTTATTGCCGATATCGCCCGGCGCATGCAGACGTTGCGCGAGCGGCATCGGCAGGGCGGCGCCGGCGCGAAGGTGCTTCTGGCAGGAGGGCCGGCAATCGTGCATGCCGGCGGTCGAGACGCGCTGACTTGGCTGGTGGACCAGGGCTATGTGCAGGTGTTGTTTTGCGGCAATGCCTTGGCCGCTCATGATATGGAGGCCGGTCTGTACGGCACGTCCCTTGGGTATGGGTTGGCCGCAGGCCGTTCGGTGCCGCATGGCCATGAACATCACTTGCGAACCATCAACCGGATTCGGGCGATCGGGAGTATTCAAGCGGCGGTGCGGTCGGGGGTTGTGGCCGATGGGATCATGGCGGCTTGCGTGCGGCGTGATGTGAAGATGGTCATGGCGGGAACCATCCGCGACGATGGTCCGCTGCCCGGGGTGTTGACCGATTCGATGGCTGCCCAACAGGCCATGCGGGCGGAAATTCGCGGGATCGGACTGGCGCTGTTGGTGGCGTCCACGCTGCATGCGATTGCCACTGGAAATTTGCTGCCGGCCACTATCCCCACGGTCTGCGTCGATGTGAATCCGGCGGTCCCGACGAAATTGGCCGACCGAGGTAGCTTTCAAGCCGTCGGTCTCGTGATGGACGCGGCGTCGTTTCTGACAGAACTCGCGCGTGAACTGGGGTGGCGTCCATGAGTCGCCTGCTGGTCTGTCCACCTGACTATTTTCGAATCGATTACGAAATCAATCCATGGATGCGACGGACGAATGCCGTGGATCCGTCGCGCGCTGCTGATCAGTGGCAGGTGTTGATGGATGTCTTAGCCCACGATGTCGCGGCCGGCATCGAACAGATGCGGCCCGTCAAGGGTTTGCCCGATATGGTCTTCACGGCCAATGCGGGGGTGGTGATTGGTCGCCGCGCGCTGGTAAGCCGGTTTCGTTATCCGGAACGGCAGAGAGAGGAAGCACACTTTGAACGGTGGTTTCGCGAGCAGGGCTATGAGGTTATCATCCTCGACAAGAGTCTCAATTTTGAAGGGGCCGGCGATTTGTTGAGGTTTCCGGATACCTGGTTCGGCGGATACCGGCAGCGCTCGGATATCCAGGCGTTTCCCAAAATCGGAGATATATTCCAACGAGTAATCATTCCGCTCGAATTGATTGATGCCCGCTTCTACCATTTGGATACCTGCTTCTGTCCGCTCAGCGGCGGTGAGCTGCTCTACTTTCCTTCGGCATTCGACTCCTACGGTAAGGCGGCCATTGCGCAGCGGATTTCTGAAGATCGCCGGCTGGTCGTACCGGAGGAAGAAGCGTTGCGATTCGCCTGCAACGCGGTGTCCATCGGGAAACAGGTCGTGATTCAAGCCGGGTGCCCTCGCACGACGCAGCTGCTGGAAGCTTGCGGCTATCGCACGTATGCCGTTCAACTGGACGAATTTATGAAGTCCGGCGGCGCAGCCAAGTGTCTGACTCTCGCCCTCGACTGATGCTCCGCCTAGCAGGCTGCTGAAAAAGTCCACCAGCGGCGTTCTCGCCTCGTTCAGAGCCTCACCGTACCCCGAGGGTACGGTGAGACCCTTCACTCGCTGCGGCCTTGCTGGACGGCCTTTTTGAGCAGCCCGTGGAAAATTGATGCGTGGTTTCAGGTGTCGGACACGTCGCTTTCACAGGGGACAGAATAGTTTTTCCGCATCCTGCTAGAGCCCTCGTCTACCGCGTTCGAAAGAGAAACGACAGATAGAGACCCGCGATGGCGGTGGTGGTCAGCTCAATCGTGAGCAGCATGCGGCTGATGATCGCGTCCGGTTGAGGCGGCGCGAGAATGAAATGGAATCCGAGGAATGCGGCCGGTTGTGAGGGAGGCGATTCCCATGGCGGCATCAGGATGGAGACCACCAGCACCGTGACCATGCCGTACAAAATGTTCAGATTCAGTAGTTCAGCCGCCGATGTGCTGGGATTCGTGGCAGCCGGTGCGGCCTGGGGTTCAAGCGCGGCTCCGCAATCGGTGCAGTACCGGTTGATTTCAGGCAGGGCACGTCCGCAGGAAGGACAGGGTTTCATGACAGAGGTTTCCAATGGAGCCTGCAGCCTAACGCGAGCGCAGGAGGAATTCCAGCGTCAAGATCGGATCTCTGGTAATTTCATGAGGACGAGGCGCTGCAGATCGATTCGTTGACAGCTTTCAAAGCCCCTTCCTATAATCCGCCTTCATGACGGGTTCATCCATTCAACGCGTGGCAGTCATTGGCGCAGGAGCCTGGGGAACGGCATTGGCTCGGCATGTGGCCGGGAAACAGATTCCCGTCCGATTGTGGGCCTTCGAGCCTGAGGTTGTGCGCGGGATCGAACGCAGGCGGGAGAACACCTTATATCTGCCCGGTGTGTCGCTTCCCGCCACGTTGTCCGCGACCAACGCACTGACAGAGGCGGTGGAGGGGGCGGACTGCGTGATCTTTGCCGTGCCCTCCCATGTCGCGAGACCTATCCTGCAACAGATCGCGTTGTTGCTTCCGCGACCAATTCCTTTGATCGGCGCCACAAAAGGAATTGAGGAAGACACGCTGGAACTCATCACGCAGGTCATGCAGGACGTGCTGCCGGCGCATATGCACGGGTCGTTAC
>JACCYV010000063.1 GCA_013696305.1 Nitrospira sp. | reverse complement strand
TTTGGAAAGCTCTAAGAAAATGTCCACTGGAGAATATGTCCAATTACGATTGTTTTTGCCCGACCTCCAGACTCCGTTGCACGTCCCCCTTGCCGCCGTCAGGTGGGTCGAGGGGGTTAGGGTCGGGCTTGAATTCATTCGCACTTCCAGTGACGGACAGCGTCGGCTTGAACACTCCGTGCGTCGACATCTTGGACACGGAGTCGCGTCGGTCTGGAGCGAAAGCGTTGTCGTGATTGGAGTAACGGGGTGATGACAGGTGAAGTATAAAAATTCCACTAAGTCGCCACCGTAGGAGCACTGACGATGCCGAAGCACTTTAAGCTTCGAACTTACCAGCGTGTAATGCTCTGTGGTTCCGGATACTATCTCTCTGAGGATTTTTTAGGGAAAGGTACGGTCTGGGATCTGTCCACGGCAGGATGGCGAATTCAGGGCGACCATCAAGTTCGAGTAGGCATGCCATTGACATTGCGTATGGATCTGGCTGGCGAGAACTTCCCTCTAGAGGTCGAGCAAGCCATTGTTCAATGGGTCACCGGGCGGGACTTTGGCATACAGATCAAAAAAATCCGCCACACGGCAGCCAAGAGATTAGAACGCTTGATTGGACAACATTTGTACACCGTCCATCAGGTGGGTGGTTAAGCGTCTTTGCCTTCCTCCACTTCGACTAAATCAGGGAGGTCGACATCGGCCCTTTCCTTCAGCATAGATGGATGCAGTCCATATTTTTTAAGCATCTTATAAAAGTCAGCTCGATAACGGCCTGCGAATTGTGCCGCTCGGGAGATATTTCCTCCCGTCATCTGAAGCACGTTCCGCAAGTAAGATCGCTCAAACTCTTCCTTGGCCTCGGTTAAGGGCTTCAACCCAATATCTGACGAGACACCGACCGTCGGAAGTAAATCCGGCAACACCATATCCTGCCTCGACATCACCACCGCCTTTTCAACAGCATTCTCTAGCTCCCGCACATTGCCCGGCCAAGGGTACACCATCAATCGATGCATAGCCGTTGGGGTAAACCCGCGCACATCCTTCATAGAACGTTTCGCACTTTCTTTGAGGAAATGTTGTGCAAGAAGCGGAATGTCATCTTTACGTTCACGTAACGGCGGAATGGCAAGCGGCACCACTGACACGCGATAGTATAGGTCGTGACGGAACGTTCCTGCCTTCACGCATTCGGTCAGATCTTTGTTGGTGGCTGTAATAATCCTCACGTCTACTTTGGTGGCATAGTCGGCTCCGACTTCGCGCACTTCCCGCTCCTGGACAGCGCGCAGAAGTTTTACCTGCATCGGCAACGACATTTCTGCGATCTCGTCAAGGAAGAGAGTGCCTCCATTCGCGCTTTGGAAGAGCCCCCGCTTCGCCGCGACGGCACTGGTAAATGCGCCACGAATATGTCCGAACAACTCACTTTCAAACAGGGTCTCGCTGATCGCGGCACAATTCAAGGCTACGAAAGGCCCCTTTGATCGGCGACTATTTGCATGAAGAACGCGAGCTAATACTTCTTTTCCAGTCCCAGTTTCTCCCGTCAAGAGAATCGTGGCATCAGAATCGGCAATCTGTGCGACCTGCTGGAACAGCCGCTGCATAGCCGGACTTCGGGCGATGACATTCTCGAGGCCGTAGAGTTCCTTGACCAACGATTTCAATCGCTCTATCTCGCGGGTCATGCGTAGCTGGATCATCGCCTTATCGATGGTCGCCTTCAATTCCTTATCGTCAAAGGGTTTGGTCAGATAGCCAAAGGCCCCGCGTTGCATGGCCTCAACCGCGTTGGGGATGCTCCCGTGAGCCGTAAGAATAATGACCGGCAACCCTGGCTGCATGTGCAGGAGCTCCTCGGTCAATGCCAGCCCGTCTTCTGCTCTCAGCCGTAAATCGGTGATCGCAATATCGAATGTTTTTTGGCGAGCGGCCATGAGCGCATCCTGGCCGCTGGTACACGGCGTCACCGAAAAACCCAGCGCCGACAGCCGCATTTTCAAGAGGTGCAACAGACCTTCGTCATCGTCCACGACGAGAATTCGTTCTTGCTCCATGACAATCCTCAGGGTTTGGTTGGCTCTGACTGTTGCGGGGAAAGAACATTCGGCAGCGGTTTGATCGGACGGGTCTTCCCCCTCATTTCCTGATCGATACGCTTGAGCGCGTCGAGCTGACTCGTGAGCTCTTCGACTTTTCTATCGCGGTCACTGATTTGCCGCTGCAGATTTTGGAGTGTGGCTGGTTCGATCGACATACGGGGCCCCTCCCGCCTGGAATTGAACAACTCTGTCTTCCTCTCCTGATCTTGAAGCTCGCGCTGCAGCACCTCAAGCGATTGAGATTCACTATCTTGAATGGCACGCAATTGTTGAACCGTGAGTTCACGATCCAGCAAGTCGTGCACGGTCCGTTCGATAGTCTGCGAGAGCAGCACCTGGGTGTGGGCTGTCGCAGGTCCCGTCAGGACGGACCATAGCCATGATGGATCCGCTGGCACATCACCGGCATGCAACAATTGCAGCCACAGCCGACTCGACGCAGCAAATTGGCTTTTGGGAGCCACGGCAATGACTTTCTCAAAATAGTGGATGGCCGACTCCCGACTTTCATATAAGGCCGTCAGCGCGCGGGTAAAGAATACATGATCACACATAGGCTTACTAGCACATTTCACAGCCAACTGACGCTCCTTACGTATCAGACCTTGCAAGACTTTGCTGTCGTTTGCGTCGGCGGAAAAATACGGAGTATTGGAAGGGGGCGCGCTGATTGTACCGCAGGCAACCGAGAGTCCTAGGGCAAGCAGCACCCCCATCATTGTCAGGCGTTGCATTACACCAACACTTCGGGTTTCGTCAGACAGAGAATAAACCGCACCGTCGTTCCTTTTCCCACTTCGCTTTCAACCCAAATGCGGCCACCATGGGCCTCCACTACTTTTTTTGCAAGGGCAAGCCCGAGGCCGCTCCCGACTGAGGCATGTCTGCTTTTCGTGCGCCCTTGAAAAAACCGCTCGAAGATATGGGGGACTTCTTCCGCCGGTATTCCAGGCCCCGCATCCATCACGGCAACAAACAGAAGCCCTTCGTCTCGTCCTGGCGTCATGTTTAACTTCACCAGGGCTCCTTCGGGGCTGTACTTCAACGCATTCGACAGCAGATTGTCCAGGACCTGCTCGATGCGCGCGCTATCGGCTCTCACCCAGTAGCGTTCGACGGGCGCGTCAACCAGGAGGTGCACGTGTTTAGCATCGGCCAGCAACCGAATCTTGTTAATCGATACCTCGGCGATCCGCTTGAGATCGGTCGGTACAAACCGATACTCCATCATGCCGGCTTCCATTTTCGATAGATCTAGAATCGTCGAAATGAGGTACATTAGGCGGCGGCCGCTGTCGGACATGATCCGTAAGGTAGTCCGCTGGTCCTGCGTGAGAGGGCCAGGGATTTCATCGAGCAGGAGATGGGTGCCTTCCTGAATGGAAGCCATCGGTGTGCGAAGTTCATGCGACACGTGCGCAAGAAACTCACTCTTGATATCGTCCAACTGCTGAAGCTTGGTTCCCATCCATTTCACGGTATCGCCCAACTCCCGAAGTTCGCGAGGCGCCTGGCCATCCGATGACGCCCGGAAATGGCCCTGTCCCATTTCCTGAATCACCGTCTGGAGGCGCCGCAACGGGCGGAGAATATTGTAACTTGCCACCGCGGCCAAGCCGAGTCCGAATAACAGGGCGACCAGCACGAGAGTTCGAGTCACGGACTCTGCCTGAGCCGAACTGGCCTGTGATGCATCCACCCCGATCGCAATACGAGCTTCATGTAATCCGATATATTGCCGCAACGTGGAGGATATCCTGCCGGCGAGTGCATTACGCCGCTCGTCATAGTCCTCCGGGGATTCGGATGGTATGTCCACTGGTTCGGCAAGCTGCGCGTAAAAGAGGGAAAGATGCGTCTGCTGAAGTCGCTCCACTTCCTTGAGCAACCGAGTCTCTGACTCGGACGCGTCACGCGTGAGTAAACCGTGTAACACCTGCTGAAATTCTTTGCTTTCTTCATCGAAATGTCCGAGAAATGTCGCTGCAGGCACGGCCACATACTTCTTCTCGCTCTGAATTTGCTCATAAAATGAGGTCAGCAACCGCTTCGCCGAATCAATCTCCGGGTGATGGTGGGAGCCGACCTCGGTATTCAGTCCGGATAACGTTCGAATTTGCAACAAGGCGTAGACGTTGACGGCAGTCATGACCCCGATGATGATGAGATACGTCAGAATCAGCCGCCAAAAAATAGAAAGGCGCACGAAGATGCATCCTCCATGGAGCGCGCAGGCGCATCAGATCGATCGGCAGTGCAGGGTAAGCCATACACCACTTCACGCACACCCTCAACAAGTTCTATATTTTGTGCGTATGCTAAGAAGATGGGAGAATTGCGAATGCTTGTGAGGCTGTCAGCCGGCGGAATCGTGAAATTGCGACTGATAGAGGCGCTGCCGCCGCGATGTTGCCGATAACGCGACAAACAGATGTCCGCGAAAGAGGAGCATGCCGACCGTGAGCGGCGGAGTCAGCAGCAATGCCATGGCGCCTGTGAGTTCCGCCGAAATTCCCAGGTCGGTCAGCCAGGCGGTGAGGACCGTGAACGGCACAAGAAGCAACTGAATGAAATCGAGACCGGCACCCCTCCCCAAGCGGCTCGAGAGTTTGAAGAACAACGAGAGTCCCAAGGGAGCCAGGAGCAGCGCCATCGGCAAAAACCATTCAATCCAGTTTTCAAGCACAAAATCGTAGCTGCGCTTCAACACATCAAGAGGCGAGTCATGCCTGGCCAGATAAATGATTTCCGGAGCGGGGTTAAGCAGGATAAAAACCAGCAATAAACAGGCAGTGACGAGAAATTGGCTTTCTGGATTCGCGCGCAAACTCGTATCCAGAAGCATGGTGGGAATCCACAGCACAAAGCCCACACTGATGACGTCCCAAAAATAGTGCCCCATGCTGTCGTAGACATCGCGGACCGTGATTCCTCGCATACCCTTGATAGCTTGCTCAACCAGGCTGAGGGTGGCACCAATCAGCAACGCATTGACGGCACCCATGAGAAATCCCCCAACCATACCCAAGGGGCGGACCACCGTGCCGGCAAACCACATGGCCAGCGTAAACACGATGACGGCCGGAATCACCAACCAGCCACGCACGAGGGAGCAGCCGGTCGCGCGCAAAGCGTCGCGATACAAATGCAGGGTGGATGTAAATAACATTAGCATCAGTCACAACAGCGGGCAACGTATCGGCCGCGAGGGATGCCTCGATGTTAATACGCTGTCTGCGCATTCGGAGGCGGACAATAATCTGGATCACCCCGACAGGTCAAGTCAGGGAGCGGGCCGCCTGCCTCCGGCAGAGAGCAGGATACGATGCCGCGCGCGCTATTGACTTGCAAATTGATATGATTATGTTGTTGTCAGAGAGATACCCGCACGAGGAGCGAGTCATATGGACATGAACCGCATGACCGTGAAGCTTCAAGAGGCCTTGCAGAACGGCTCGGCTCTGGCCATGCGCCGGGGGCACCAAGGCATTGATGTTGAGCATTTACTGCTGTCCCTCATGGAGCAAGAGCGGGGCATCGCAGGCGTCTTGTTCGAACAGGCCGGTGTCTCTCCTGCTGCAGTCCGTCACGCTGCGGAGCAGGCCCTCTCTAAGCTGCCGCAAGTTCAAGGGCCCGGCGCAGCTCCAGGTCAAATACACCTGACCCCGCGTTTGAACGCCCTCCTGACCACAGCCGAAGACCAGATGAAGGAATTGCGTGATGAATTCCTCAGCGTTGAACACATTGTCTTGGCCATGGTGGAGGAAGGGGGTGTGTTTCGTCGCCTCAATCTCACGCGTGATCGCCTTCTTATCGCGCTGCAACAGGTCCGGGGTAACCAGCGGGTCACGAGTCAAGACCCCGAGGGGACCTACCAGGCTCTGGAAAAATACGGGCGCGATCTCACTAAGCTGGCCGGTCAGGGCAAGCTGGATCCGGTCATCGGCCGGGACGAGGAAATACGGCGGACTATTCAAATTCTCTCACGACGAACCAAGAACAATCCGGTCCTCATCGGCGAACCCGGTGTCGGCAAGACGGCGATTGTCGAGGGGTTGGCACAACGCATCGTCAAAGGTGACGTGCCGGAAGGGTTGAAGCAGAAGCGTGTCGTGGTGCTCGACATGGGGGCCTTGGTCGCCGGTGCGAAGTTTCGTGGCGAATTCGAGGAGCGCTTGAAAGCGGTGCTCAAGGAAATCCAAGTCGCACAAGGACAGGTTCTGCTGTTCATCGACGAGCTGCATACGGTTGTGGGCGCCGGTGCTGCGGAAGGTGCGATGGATGCCGCCAATCTGCTCAAGCCGATGCTGGCCCGAGGGGAAATGCATCTCATCGGCGCCACCACTCTGGAGGAGTACCGGAAGCATATCGAGAAAGATGCGGCACTGGAGCGCCGCTTCCAAACGATCCTCGTGGACCAACCAAGCGTGGAGAACACCATTTCCATTCTACGCGGGTTGAAGGAGCGGTACGAAGTGCACCACGGCGTCCGCATCAAAGATGCGGCTCTCGTCGCGGCAGCGAAACTTTCGAATCGGTACATCGGGGACCGGTTCCTGCCGGACAAGGCGATCGATCTGGTTGACGAAGCTGCCGCGCGTCTCCGAACCGAAATCGACAGTTTGCCGGCCGAACTGGACGAGGTATCCAGAAAGGTGCTTCAACTCGAGATCGAACGGGAAGCGCTCAAAAAAGAAACGGACGCCGGCAGCAAGGCGCGCCTCCAATCGATCGAAAAAGAATTGACGGAAAAAAATCGCGATCTGGGGGCCTTGAAAACGCGCTGGGAATCGGAAAAGAACTCGGTGAGCAAGCTCAGAAAGATCCGGCAGCAGATCGAGGAAGTCAAACAGACCATTGAGCGGACTGAACGAGCCTACGACCTGAATAAGGTAGCTGAGTTGCGCTACGGTGAACTCCCCCGGCTCGAACGTGAGCTCGAACTGGAACAGCAATACCTCGGCAAGAAGCAAAACGAGAGTCGTCTACTGAAAGAAGAAGTGGATGAGGAGGATATTGCCGCTGTCGTCAGCCGCTGGACCGGCATTCCGGTCACTCGTCTCGTCGAAGGGGAACTGGAGAAGCTTTTAAAATTGGACGAACTTCTTCATGCCCGCGTCGTGGGGCAGGAACAGGCCGTCACGGCGGTGGCCGACGCCGTCTTGCGGGCGCGGTCGGGCATCAAGGATCCGAATCGACCGATCGGTTCGTTTCTTTTTCTGGGACCCACCGGCGTTGGGAAGACGGAATTGGCGCGAGCGCTCTCGGCCACGCTCTTCGACGATGAGTCCCATCTCATCCGAATCGACATGTCGGAATATATGGAGAAGCATACGGTGGCGCGGCTGATCGGCGCCCCGCCGGGTTATGTGGGCTACGATGAAGGGGGTCAGCTCACCGAATCCGTGCGCAGGCATCCGTTCTCCGTCATTCTCTTCGACGAAATCGAGAAGGCGCACCACGACGTCTTCAATATTCTTTTGCAAGTCCTGGATGATGGACGGCTCACCGATTCCCACGGTCGTACCGTCGATTTTAAGAATACTGTCCTGATTATGACCTCGAACATCGGGAGCCAGCATATCCTCGAAGCCCAACAGGACGGCGCCTCCTATGAGACCATGAAGGCCCAAGTGACCGGAGAATTGCGGACGCACTTCCGGCCGGAATTCTTGAATCGCGTCGATGAAATCGTCGTCTTCCACGCCTTGGGGACCGAGCACCTGACGCGGATTGTTGACATTCAACTGGAGCGGTTGCGTACTCGGTTGGTGGAGCGACGGATTACGTTGACGGTCTCCCCGGCCGCGCTGGAGAACCTCGGCCAGCGTGGCTATGACCCGGTGTATGGAGCCAGACCGTTGAAGCGGCTCATTCAGCAGGAAATCGAAACGCCGATGGCGCGCCAGTTGATCAAAGGGGAGTTGCGGGACGGCGATACGGCAATGGTCGATTTGAAAGAGGGGCAGATTGTGATTGTTCCAACGATTGCGCCATAAGACAGCGGACATCGCCGGGGCATCATGCCGGCGGTGCGGGTGTTCCGCCGAGGCTATCCCAGAAACACCGACCCGCCCTGCATGTCCGTTTCTTTGCCGCTGAAGTGCTTTTTATCGATTCGCCATTCGGTTTGCGATACATCCAGCCGATGTCCCTTGATCGTGTGAAATGTTCCGCGGCTGAACACCACGCGATTACCCTCACGCAACTCCAATGTAAAGACGACCGTCCCCGACTCTTCGTGTTTTAACGAGACGCTCGTCGGAGTCCTGGCGAGCTGATACGCCCGTCGCTCATTGAAGGTCAGATTGCTGTCGACCACTTTGGCCATCATACGCCCCACGTCATCGAACAGCGCGAAATTCACGAGCAAGGCTCGCACCGGCTCTTTGATGGCCACCTCGAACTGCGGCACCCCTTCGATATCGATGATGCCGTTGGAATTTCGATACAGATTCGAGCCGACTTCAATATCCATTCCCTGCTGCTCCTTCTGCGCGGCACCCGAAGGCACCTGTCATGATTTCTTGATGCGATCCAGAATCAACGCTATACACCCGCCCAAGAGCCCCCCGCCGAGCACAGTCGTCATGAGTTCCACGAGTTTCAACTCCCACACAGAGCCCTGAGCCTGCATCGCTTCGCGAATGCCTCCCTGCAAGAGAATTACCGCCAGCGCCATGGTGGCGCCCACGAGGAACCACCATGCAAAGACACGTACCGTATGGATCACCGGAGATTCTTTCACCACTCCACCCGCCGGTCAAAGCTTCGATATTGAATCGCCTCGGCCAGATGCGATGGACCGATACTAACAGACTCAGCCAAATCGGCAATAGTTCGGGCCACCCGCAGAATTCTTCCGTGGGCACGGGCTGACAATCCCAGGCGTGTCATCGCCTGTTCCAATAAGTCACGTCCTGCGAGGTCCACAGCACAATACTGCTTCAAGTGGCGTGGTTTCAATTGCGCATTGGTGTAGATCCCCTCGCGGCGATACCGTTCCGTCTGACGGGCCCGCGCATCCATCACCCGGGACCGAATCACTGCGGAGGAATCGGTGGCCGGCAGGTCCTCGCCCAAAGCTCGAATCGACACAGACGGCATCTCAATTTGCAGGTCCAGACGATCCAGGAGCGGGCCGGACAATCGGCCTCGGTATCGCCGGACTTGGGCAGCGCTGCACACGCAGTCTTTGGTACGGTCGCCATAGTACCCGCAAGGGCAGGGATTCATGGCGGCAACGAGCATAAACCGGGCGGGAAACCGCATGGACCCGCTGGCGCGAGTCACGGTGACATGGCCGTCCTCAAGCGGTTGCCTCAATCCGTCGAGCGTCGCACGTCCGAATTCTCCGGCCTCATCGAGAAACAAGACACCGTTGTGAGCGAGGGAGACTTCGCCCGGTCGTGGCGCGGAGCCTCCACCGATGAGTCCGGCTTCCGAAATGCTGTGATGCGGCGCGCGAAACGGGCGCCGACACATCAGCGGGTGTTCTTGCGACAGCTGTCCCACCACGCTATGAATACGGCTGGTCTCCAGTGCCTCCTCCTGAGCCAGCAGCGGGAGAATTCCGGGAAGACGTCGCGCCAACATGGTCTTGCCGGCACCGGGCGGGCCCATCATGAGCAGATTGTGACCGCCGGCCGCCGCCACCTCCAGGGCACGCTTGGCATGGGCTTGTCCTTTCACATCGGCCAAGTCCTCGTCTTCGGCGGACCCGGCGGAACTCTTGCCGTCACGCAGTACCGAGAGTGGAGCGAGTGTCTGAATTCCGCGCAAGAATTCCACCGCCTCCGGCAAGGTGTGGATAGGAAAACACTTCCGTACCCTCAACCAGAGCGGCCTCCTCAGCATTCTCCGCCGAAACCAGCACACGGTAACGATGACGACACACGACGCCGATGGAGAGCGCCCCGGGAATCGGTTTTAAGCGACCATCGAGTGACAACTCTCCCACAAAGACATGGCCCTTGACCGCGTCAGTTGGAATGATCTCCTCCGCCGCTAAAATACCCAATGCAATGGCCAAGTCCAATCCAGCTCCCTCTTTCTTGATATTCGCGGGCGCCAGGTTGACGGTAATTTTTTTCACGGGAAAGTGGAAGCCGCTGTTTTTGAGTGCGGCGCGAACCCGATCACGGCTTTCGCGCACCGTGGCATCGGGGAGTCCGACGATTGAAAACTGCGGAAGGCCGGACGAAATATCGACTTCCACATCGACCAGGTGCGCTTCGACCCCGACAATCGCCGCACTCAAAACATTCGCCAGCACAGCCACCTCACAAACACCATCGCCCGGACCGGAACCCACACCATGAAGAAGGAGCCGAAAACCTGTTCCAGTGGCCGGATTATAGGCAGCCGGCACGTGTGAATTCAATCGTCTCATTTCGTGCCGACAGGCCTCGCTCCACGCGGTGGCGTGCCCTGTTGCCGTTCTGTATAATGCGCGCCATGCCATCACGAAGTGAGACTCGGTGCGGCATGACTTCTTCCTCCCGTACTGTGGAGCGAGGGCGGATGATTCATGGAGTTGAGCGCAGGCAGTCACAGTGGCCACAGCCCCTCGTCGTCGGGCTTTCACTGTCGGTGCTTTTCCCGGCGATAGTGTTGAGTCAGCCACGGCCAGAAGCCCCCCCGCTCGTGACCCAATCGGCAGGACAATCGCTACGGACGCCTTCGCCCTACGTCGGATCCGTCATGGCGTTGCTCGCCACGTTTGAAGATGCGGGCGTCCTTCCGCCGGAAGGAACCCCGCAGGCCAACGGCATCATCAAGGCCGCCATTCAATTCCAATCGGCGTTCTTAAAAAGCCATCACCCGGCGGTACAGCAGTTTTTTGTACAGGCGCATCGCGTCAAATTCGGCACCCGTGCCGGCGAAGTTGAGGACTCGTTTCGGCAGCGAGGCTGGTCTGCTGACACCATTGATGCAGTCATTGAGGCTGGACAAGCCGAAAATGCCTGGAGCGGCCCCGGCCTCAGTGAGGGCCTTCGGGAGTTCAACATCGGCCAGTCTGATTTCGATGTGCTTGCGCAGCTGTATCAGCGCAGTACTGCCGCTTTTGCCATCCAGGGCAAGACCTTTCAGGAGGTCTATACTCAACGACGCCGGGAGATGCCTGGTGCCAAATCGGAGTGACCGTTCCTTGCAGAGCGATACCGGCGGCATCGTTCGCACTTTTTTCACGACTCTCAGTTAGAGGAGGCATGATGGCAACAAAAGCGTACATTCTCATCAAGGTCAAGGCAGGCAAAGGCAAATCGGTGCTCACCGCCCTCAAAAATATTGCCGGAGTCGAGCAAATTCATGCCTGCTTCGGCCAGCCGGACATTTTCGTGTTTATCAATGTTGCGGATGAGCGCGCGCTGTCGGATGTCGTCATTACACGCATTCACGCCATCGAGGGTGTGGAGGAAACCGATACGCATATCGTCGCTGAAACCTGATCACGCATACTCGACCGGCACGATGCGCCCGCCCTGCTGCGCGGAGGCATAACAGGCTTCGGCTATTTCAACCGCGCGCTTGCCGTCTTCAAGTGTCACCGGAGGCAGCAAGCCTGTGCGCACTGATCGCACAAATGCACGCAGCGTGTTGAGGACGGTCGGAGCGGCGCCTGTCGGCCATTCCCCTGCGCCGTGCTGCGCAGAGATCTGCACCACCCGCTGAGCGCACCAGTCCGCGGACAACTGTCCTTCGGTGCCGATCAGTTCGACCCGTCCGATCCTGCCAGACGATACCCGAGATACATCCAACAGACATACCAGGCCGCGATCGGTCATGAGTCGGCCCACAATCCGACGCTCTGATCCTTGCGGGGGGACCACGTCCATGTCGCACGACACTGTGTGAACCTCATCTTCCGTCAGGACACGAACCAGATCCAACAGGTGGATTCCCGTTTCGAGCAAACAACCGCGGCCGGCGAATCCCCGTATCCCCTCACTCAGCCCGTGCGGTTCCATGCGACTGACCAGACTGACATATTGGAGCTCGCCGATCTGCGCCTGTCGCTCACGAAGCGCGAGGACTGCGGCATCGAATCGCAAGGTCTGCGCCGTCATCATCACCTGCCCGGCCTGTCGCGACTCTCGCAGAATGGCCCGCGCCTCCTCCGCTGTGGGTGCCAAGGGCTTCTCGATCAACAGCGGTTTCTTCGCCCGCGCGACGGCCGCACAAATCTCGTGATTGAGCACGGGTGGCGTGACGACCACGACCGCCCCCACCTGCGGGTCCGCAATCAACTCGTGATAATCGAGGTAGCACGGCACGGTAGGAGCAGATACCAGCCCGTTCCCTTCACCTGCCCGCCGCCGGCTGACGGCGACCAGGCGAGCTTCAGGGAGGTCAGCCAGGATGTGCCTGGCGTATCGAATGCCGTGGCGGCCAAGCCCGATCAGTCCAATCCCGAGAGGCGCGAAAGATTCGTGAGACATTGTGACGACGCACTGTACCGAGCCGACAGCGAAGGGTCAATATGGCACAGACACCACCCGCCGCTTCGATTGACAACCCCCAAATGGGCTCCCTATAGTACCCGACGGACAGCCGCCGAATGCCAGACGCTAATCGAGAAAGGACTCCCTCGCCCATGACTACTCAGACCGCCCCCTTTTCGCTGGAACAGATCGGAACCGGCACGGCCCGCTTTCCCAGTGGGATGGCGATTCCTACCGCGACCGATGCGATGGTCGATCCTTATATCAAAACGCGGGTGACGAAAGATGTGCAGGTGGAATGTCTGCAGTTCTGGCCGCAAGACAAAATCGCGTACCCCGGCATCGTGCTGTTGCATGACTGGTGGGGCATGAATTCACAGGTGACGGATCTGGGTGCCAGGCTGGCCTGCGAGGGCTACGGCGTGATTATTCCTAAGTTATATGGACGGCTCGGCGGTATGGTGACGGCTAATGCCGAGATTGCGGAAGCGCTTCAGGCCAAGTGCAACGATCAGCTGTTGCTTCAGGACATCAACACCTGCTGCGAATATCTCAACACGCTGGAACATATCAAGCGCAACATTCACGGCATCGTCGGTTTCGGCATGGGCGCTTCTCTGGCCATCCGGTTCGCCTGTCAGCGCAAACGACTCCGCGCTGCGGTGGCCTATTATGGAAAAGTCTCCGCCCCCGAACTGCTGACCAATATGATGAGCCCTCTGCTTTACCATCAAGCTGAGCAGGATACCTGGGCCTCAGAAGCGGACGTCGAGCATCTTCGTAATGCCGCGAGTCAAGGCAAACGTATCGAGGTCAAGACTTACTCTGGCGCCTCGCACGCGTTTTGTGACGAGACGCGACCCGCCGGCTATAACGCGACGGCCTCTGCCCAAGCCTGGGACGCCACCGTGGCTTTTCTAAGAACCTCTTTTCAGGGAACGTAACGACACACCCCTAAGGAAACAGGGCTTCGAAGCTGCTACCGGATATCTTCTGCCATCAGGACGATGGCCCTTCTCCACAGGTTCTGTACGAACCGGGGCGTTTTACTATGCCGAACCATTCAGGACGGATTCTTCTCGTTGCCGGTTTCTTCTGTCTCGCGGCTTTTCACAAGGACGATATGGCAGCCGTGGCCGACGAGACCCCGCCTCCGGCGCAACCGGCCCTTGCCGACCGCTTGCCCCCCTTTCAAGAGGTGGTGAACGCCTCCGCCGCGCAATTGTCGGCGCTCCCCGCCGAGGGTGATTCATTGACCATCTTCAAGAAAGAGATCGGACCCCGGCTTGGCTTGAAAGATGCGGCCATGACAGTCGGAGCCAAAGGTTTCTCCCCGGCCCTGACCAAAGAGCTCCTTCTCGCCGATCTCACCCGGTCAGCGGTTGAACTCGTGCGGGGGCTTGCGGCGTGGCAACTGAGCCAATCCATTCGAGACCTCGCTACGTCCCCCACCGCTGAACGATCGGAAGTCGTTCAGCGGCAGCTCAATGCCCAGATGGCCTGGTTCATAGAGGGTACGACCCTGGAACCGTCCCTTCTCCGGCTTGTGGCGATTTTTGGGGAATTGCCGCCGCGGGGAACAGTACGGGATATGGCAACTGAGCCCATTCGCTGCGGCGATGCAGCAGCACACATGATAGGCGCGGCGGCGGAGGTTGAGTCATGGGCGATTCAAACGGTGCATCGTGAATGGTTTCGGCTCTTGAACTGGAAGGATCAGGTGCGACAGCAGCGCGGTCTTGTACGATTGTGCGGAACCTGGCAATGGTCGATTCACAACCATCAGAACCATCGCGAAGAAAAGACCGCCGTCATGTTCGCTCCGCCGGGCGCTCTCTCACCGACCGGCCCCGCAGAAATCATCATACTCGGCGACAGCGTCTTTCTGCGCTGGGAAACAAGAGCGGGCATGCAGGAAGACAGTCTTCTGTTTTCAGGGGAAGGCCAGCGATTGGAAGGGACGTTTGTCAACACGGCCGGGGGCTGGGGTTCCATTACGGGCAAACGGACTGCGTCTTGCGCAAACGGAGCGGGAGAAAAACGAGATACCGGGAAACGCCGCCGTCAGTGATCACGTCCGGTGTGCCACGCGGTCCAGGCGACACAGATCCATCCGGCGATGAACGACAGACCGCCCAGCGGAGTCAACGCGCCCATCCATTTGATTCCAGCCAGAGCCACGATGTACAGGCTCCCGCTGAATACTAGAATTCCTACGCAAAACAACCACCCGGCTTTCACCGCCCATGGACTGTGGGTTTCACGCCACAACCAGGCTACGACAAAGAGGCCGAGTGCATGGTACATTTGGTACCGTGCCGCCGTCTCAAATGCCGCGAGCATGGACGGGTCGAGAATCGTTTTGAGCGCGTGCGCTCCAAACGCGCCGGCCATGACGGACGTGGCGGCGAACACGGCGCCAAGAAACGCAAACAAAGACGACCGAGTCACATCAACCATGCATCCTCCGGAACAACCAGCGTCCTTGGCACATGCCAGACACACGATTCTATCACGAGTGTCACACTGACATGAGCGAGCCGATGCCGCTAGAGTGCCCTCGTTGTCTACTCTCCAATCCCGATGCAGCCCAATTCTGCGAATGCGGATACGATTTTACCCCGCACTTTCAGGGTCTGCCGCTGAAGGCCGGCGCACAGGCCGCTGTGCGGCGGCGTCTCTTCCCCGAGGAAATGGGACGCGGCAGTTTTATGCTCGGCATCTTGTTGATTTGGCTGGCCCTCTCCGTCGGAGAACTCTATCGCATTCGTATCGAACTGCCGCGACGTCCCAAAACCGAGCTGGGATTGAGCAGTCTCATGGTCGGTCTGACGGACCTGGCCGCCGCACTCGTCGTTGGAGCGATCGGCTGGGCCTGTGTGTGGATTGCGCTGGCGGCGCAAAGCAAGCGCGATGGCAGTCTCTGCCCGAAGCGTACGACGTTCATTGTGACGTTGGTAGCCGCCGCGGTCCTGTTCGTCACCAGAACAATCGATCCAAGCGTGCTGGTCCAGCACGTCATGCAGATTCTTTCTGTCTTGGCTATCGCGATCGTGTCGTATTATGCAGGATGCCGGAACTGGTTGGGGAAATGGTAGGCGATCCTGGTCAGGCCCGAGGGTGAACGATATACTGTGACACCCTAGGGAAACATCGAAGGGACATGGGCGCGAGGGTGAGGTTAATACGTCGGTCGTCTGAAGCGGGGGTCTTACTGTTTGCAGAAGTACAGGTAGAAGTCGGCGAATTCATCAGCCGGAATTCCTAAATGGACCTGTTTGCTCGTGTGTCCACACAACAAGGCCCATTCTGCAGCGATCTTGGCCAACTGATCATCCGTCACATCGTGGGTGCCCCATAAATTGACCGCAGCGGAGCTTAAGACAATAGTGATGGTGTGTATGGATGGTCCATAACTAAACTTGAATTCATAGCCGCCTCGGAACAAGAGCAGCACACCCTCCCGGGACCGAAATCCTCGATGCCCGCACAGGGTGCAGACCATCGGCTCCAACCCCATTCGGGAATCATAACCGGACGCGTCACCCCTGAGGAGACCGGCGCATTTGCTGACCGGGCAACCGACCAGCACAAGCCCGGTCGATATGACCGGTTCAAGAATGGGAACCACTCCTGCGAGCAGTTCCTGGCTATGTGCGTCTCCCGAAGACCGATTCTCTTGCGAGGTCACCTGTACGGTGCGCCGTGCCATATGGGAACTCCTGGCTGACAGCCGCTGAGCAGGTGAGTGCGGAATAAGGTCCCGGAAGAACGCCTTCCCCTTGGCGCTTATCAGCGGGCCGTCGGAAGGACCGTACCCCCGACCAACTGTTGCAAGTATATCAGACGCCTCAATACGCTCCAGGTGAGCGGACTGTCACGAAAATGCGCACCCATACGGGCGATTGTGTGAGGAATCTACGAAGTGATCAGGAACAGCATACGTCAATGGCCTTCCACCCACCGGAGCCAGGAAGTAGCAAGGACTTGTGGCACTGCATGACCTTCAGCATGTCTTCCGGAACCCATGCCGCGCTTGGATAGGCGCACAACGCGAGCAGTCGCTGTGCCGTCGCAGCATTCGTAACCTGATGCTCATAAGTGATAAATTCCTGTCGCTAATCTTTCGAGCTCAACCAAGCGGCGTCTCCTGCCACGCGTAACCCGGCAAAGCCTCGGGAAGTCGCATGGTGAAGTTTGGTGAGCCACGCCGTGAGGACCGCATCCGGACGGAATTTCCCGTCCT
>JACCYV010000238.1 GCA_013696305.1 Nitrospira sp. | reverse complement strand
TTTCACGCTGGGCCGACACAAATTTTCGATACTTACCGAAGTAGGCATCCATGTTGGCGTGCGGTGCCTTCGTCGGATCCAACGGAATGGTCAACTCAGGCAATGTCTCATCGTAATAATCCACCACTGTGACGGTTGTGAGCCCCTTCTTCAGGGATCCAAGATTGGCTTTCAGCAATTCACCATATCGTGCGTAGGATTCGTATCGTCCGACCTGTTGGAGATCGCGGCGGAGTGCCGCCGCGCGACGAAGGAGCTTCTTCAGGGTTTTTCGCAGGACGGATTCCCGTCCACGGGCCTGCGCCAGGTGACACAGCTCCGCTTCGCGTTCACGATACCGCGTTTCCAGTTTTGCTGAAAGGGGGAAGGGTTCGGCAGCGGTCCGAGGCGCAGGCGGAGGTTTGTCGATGCTTTGAGAAGGCGATCGAGACGGAGTCGAGGAAGGAGCATGGTAGGGCTGACCGCTCCGCTCTTTGTTGTGACGGAGTGTGGCGAGCACTCGTTGTTCTCCGTCAAGAAACAGCAGGTCGGCATTCCTGCCGAACAATTCCGCAATCAGAGAAACCGGCCCATCGCGACTCGTGAGATCCACACGAACGATCCGGTCGTCTGCGATATGGCGAATCCCATCGATGCGCGCGCCTTGAATACGTGCCCGCAGCAATTGACAGAAGGAGGGCGGAGTCGGTGGATTGGGGAGGGGCCGATGGACAAGGTGCAGCCGTGCCGTCTCGTCGCGTGTGGAACAGAGTAGTCGACGCGTATGTCCAGGAACGCGAATCTCAAACAGCACGACGTCGGGAAGCGGTTGGGTGATTTTCTGAATCCAGCCTTCAGTCATGGCCGGCGCCAGTTCCTGAACAATGGAACCAATTTCTGTCGCAGTCAGAGCCATTTCAGCTGCCTCGCTCCGGTACGGTCGGAACAGATGCGGGTGTCGTCCAGGTCTGGTCGATCTCGGACAGGCCGGTTTTTCAGCAGGGTTAGACGATTCTACCCAATTCTGTCCCATGAGACCAATTCGGTCACAGCAGGATCAATTTGTCGCGAGAGAGGGGATTTTGACTCCATAACATGTCGGGACAATGTAGCGGACGGTGCGAGTGACTCGGTGGCATCCACATTGCTTCTTTCCCACCATGTAAGGTTGCCGGGTTGTCTAGCGATGAAACACCTGTCTCCGGCACCGGCGCGTATATCCTAAGCTATCCGAGGGGAGGCGAGTCATGACGTGCACACGATGTGAAGGCTTGATGGTCTCGGATGAGTTACTCGATCTTCAGGAAAGTTATCACCCTATGCGCTTGGAGGGCCACCGCTGCCTGAGTTGCGGCAACATCGTGGATCCGCTGATCCAGCGTCATCGGATGGTGCAGAACTCTCATCTCTATTCTGTCGCCGCATCGCCTCCGGCGAAGCCGTTCCTCTTCGACCTGATCAAGCTGACGGCTTAAGTGAGTCGCGGCGAAGCCGGTGTTGGCTTCGCGAGGTCCGTTGTAAAAGCAGGATTTCTTCACGATCACATCCTCGTCCAGATTCGATACCGCCCCGCCCCCGCTGCCCGACGCCTCGATAATATCCCAGGCTAGAACCAATCATGGTGTTCCCTTTAATTGAATAGCTTTGCCTTGTCAGCCGTTGGACAGTCGCGTACAGTGCGCGCGCAGTAATCCGTGGAACTGAAAAAGGTGTGGCGCGATGAGGTTGATGGATACCCGGTTTCTCGAACGGCTCACGTCGGAGTTTCGTCGCTCCATGCATGGCTTGCTGAAGGACCTGTGCCGCGATTTTGAGCGAAACTATGCGGAGGAGTCTCGCACCTTTCAATTGCCGGTTAAGTTGTTTCAGGCGATCGAGCGCTCATTGACGCCGGCGGAGTACGCCAATTGGAAAGTTGTCGGGTGGATCGAGTCATTGAACGATCTGCTTTATTTCGTCGATATCTTGATCCAGGTACGGCAGGAGCGATCTCGCCGGGACATTGCGGACCAGCTCCGCGCAGAGTTCAGAGAAAAATTCTACGAACATGGATATGCCGATGAGGTCTTTCCCAACGGGACGCCTGAACCTCGCCGGCTCCTGTCTCGCCTCACCGGTCTCTGCCAGCGGCTGGCACGGGAAGTCACGCAGGAATCAGTTTGTCTGGCTCCGCGTGTGGCCTGTCGGTGGGTGGCGATGCGACAGAGGAAGAAAGCCTGGTCAGTGCCGTGTGATCTGAATGCGAATGTTGAACGGGTCGAACTGCCCTGGGTCTGTGCGGTCGGCACGACGGGCTTGTGTTATGAAGCGCCTCGGCTTGTGCAACAGGCACTCACGCGTGCAGGAGGGCAGGCAAAGTTTATGATCGAGGAGGCTCGCATTGATCTGCTGGTCGACGAGCAGATTTATGCGATGGTCGAATACGGTGACGCAGAACGGTGGCATTGGCGCCGCCTCGATCCTCAGCGGTTGCGGGAAACCGACAATGGCGCGCTTTCCCTCGGGTCGACGCTGGTGTACGGAAAGGAAAAGACCCCGTTGGCGGTGCGGCCGACGAGGCCGGAGGTGGCGACCGGCATGCAGCGCGCGCTGTCGGTGATCGAAGCCGCGTGGCCGGAAGGCAATCAACTGCTGGGGTTGCTGACCTCCAGGATCGTTCCCCTTCAAGCCTCAGGCGTCGTGAGCTTCAGCTATCGGCATCGTCCGGGCCTGTCCATGATCAATTGTTTTGACCGCGACCGGCTCGACCTGATCGACGATCTCATTCACGAAAACAGTCACCACCACCTAAATCTCATCTTGCGAAAAGATGTGCTGTACCAGAACGATCACAATCAAGAGATCTTCTATTCGCCCTGGAGGCACAGCCTGCGGCCGCTGAGGGGCATTCTCCACGCGACCTTTACCTTCACGATGGGGGCGATATTGTTCGAGCGGCTGTCTGCCTGGGCTGACACAAGGCAAGGAAGGAGGCAATGGAAGGAAGCTGGATTAACGCCGCGCGACCTCATGCGTGCGCGCTTTCGAGGTCTCGAAGAAATTGACTCGGTTCGTTATTCGCTTGAGGACCTTGATCATGCCGGTAGCCGGTTGAAATGGTTGACCAGCATGGGTACACAGGTGGTTGGTCAGTTGACTGAGGCGTTGGGGCACGTCGAGCGGCATATGCGGAGGCACGAGACTGTGGTGAGCCGGTCGTCGTTCGGCGCCGCGCTGCGTCGCCATCGTGCCGAACTGGTTCGTGCGCGAGGGACGTATCGTCTGATGTGAGGGACGCCTTCGTCCTCACAGGATTGAAAAGGCGTGAAGCAACGCAAGGACGGATGCCGGCTTCAGATGCAGCCGACATCCGCCTTTCACGTTATTCCATCTATCGATTTCTACCGGTCTTTCGCGGCTTTGTCGCGGCCGTAGCCTTTTGAGCCTTTCCTTTGGGAGGTCGTTTTTTTCCACTCGCCGCAACTGGTCGGACCCTCACAAGATATGATCCAATCTCAGGATTGCCTACTTGAGGATTGGCCGTCGGCCCTTCGCTTTCAGTATGGGAGGCCGCGATATTCAGGAGATTGAGAAACGTATGGATGGTGCCCAAAATTGACGACGAAACATTGGGCGGAGGCGCGGGTGGTTTCATGATACCGCGGCTGTGGACCACCGAGCCGATAAGCGTCTTGCCGTTCATAAAGTTCTGGAGCGCCTCAGTGCCATGATGATTCGTGGCGTCGTTCGGAGAAGCCGTGAAGGCCGGCTCCGTCAGCCCCTTCGTGATCCCCGCATGGCTGCATAACGCGCCGATTTGTCCACCGTCGGCATATTGAAAGCCGTGAGTCGTGGTGAATCCGCCGAACCCGCCCACGACTTCATTGTAGGATCGACCGGCGGTCGCCGTGAGATTCAACCACTGCAGATTGCTGTCGGTATCCAATGTAAGGAGCTGATCTCCACTACCTGGAATGAGATCTTGTTGAATCAGTGCCACGAGAGCCCTCCTTTGTTGCTGACCAAGTAAGTAACAGCAAGAGTGCGGAATAGTAGCACAGTTGCCTGAGAGAGAATCAGCGGCGCAGATTACCGTAACAAGCTGCCATACACCGGTGAGCGCTCAAGGCTATCCGTATCCAACAGGATACGGAAGTATCGAATTGGATGCCGCGCACTGAATGGAGTTATTGAACACTGGTTAAATGGCAGAGCACGGCACCCATATGTGCCAAGCTTCGCGGGGGTTCTTGCTGGACAATCGGTAAGACGTGTACTAACATTGTTATCACGGGAGGTGCGCTGTGATTAAAACATTGAAGAGACATGGAAATAGTATGGCGTTGGTCATCGAAAAGCCGATGATGGAAGCGCTCGGTATCACGGAAGAAACCCCCCTTCAGCTGACGGTGAATGGGAACGCGCTTGTCGTCACGCCTGCGAATGTGGGAGTCGGTCCTGAGCGGATGAAAGCGATCACCAAAGAATTGCGCGAACGATACGGGCCGATGTTGAAGCGACTGGCGGATTAGTCGGTGAAAGAGTTCACCTTTCTCGGTGTGGCAGATGTGCTGCTGCTCCACGCAGACACCATAGCAATCGACGGCGGCTCGCATGGTGTCCGGGATCATGGTTTGCTCGATGCCGCTGTTGCGATGCCTCGCCAGCAATTCAATAGCGAGTATCTCCATAAAGATATTGCCGCGATGGCCGCGGCGTATCTCTTTCACATCGCACAGAATCATCCCTTCGTAGATGGAAATAAACGGGCAGGGGTGATGGCCGCGCTGTCTTTCCTTCGAGTCAACAGCGTTGAGAAGTTGCCGGCTTCTCAGGAGCTGGAAATCGCGATTCTGCAGGTTGCAGCTGGGGAGTTGAGCAAGGACGCATTGACGCAATGGATGCGGGCTCAGATCGGCAAGCGAAAGTAATATCAGTCGTCGGGTCAAGGGACTTTGCAAGGACCGCGTGAGCTAGGGGCCAGTTATACCAAAAATCCTCATGTTACACGAAGCACAGACTAACGCCACGAACGAGGGCCTGGATGAGATGCAAGTACCGCTGGAAGCTGTTTGTAAATTGTTGTCTTCGCGAAAAACCCCACCATCTTCCGAAAATAATGGTCACGTCGAGATCCCTGGGTCATAAATTCGTGTGTTCGTTTGTCAACGATGATTGCGTCGACATAAGGGGAGAAGCAAGCCAGATAGTCATCGCCTATGTCACTTCCACTAGCTCTAGTAGCTGTTTTCCTCGCTGCTGGAAGTGTATCTTGAATGATCTGGGAAGGTATGTTCGCATCTCGAATTCGTGGCCATACCTGGTCCAGATCTATTCCAAGTTGAGTGCAAGCCACTTTGGATAGTTTTCGGAGTCTGGCCATTTGGGCAAATCTTCTGAGCGTTGTTTTGTCAGAAATATCACTCATCGGAACATCGAAGTTGTCTGCGAAAATATCAAAAGCAGTCCCTTCAAGGTCCAAAGCCGCCATCAGCTCAGAAGACACTAGGCTAAGGAAATCCTGCGCGGTGCGATTTGGGTCGAGCAGCCTTCGATCTCCATGATTCTTTAAATCTTCTGTCAATTTTTCAATTTCAGCGGGGAGTGGTCGGTTAAACGATGCCTGATCAACGCGACCTTTCTTTTTCAGCTGTGATATCTCCATGTCATCAAATTGGGAATGGTTCGCGTGCGCAATGGATGCGATTTCTTGTTCGCGATCTCCCATTGCTACTATGGCAGGGTGCAGGTATGTCCATTCATTAAGAACATCAATGTCAGTGGGCGGTCCGTATCGTAGAAGTTTTTCTCTGACTGATTTGCGTAGAGCAGGGAAGTCTATGTTAGGCGAGGCTACTATTGTTTCTATCTCTGCTTCAAACACATCAACTATCGCTCCTAAAATCTTCGATCCGTATGATCTGCCTGAAGTTCCCCTGATTTTGTGGACACCCCTTCGGCATAATTAACCAAGGAGGTGTCGCATGAGTGCACCGCGACGGACGTTCACAGCCGAATTTAAGCAAGAAGCCGTGGCCCTGGTCCAGCGAAGC
>JACCYV010000233.1 GCA_013696305.1 Nitrospira sp. | reverse complement strand
TTCAATCCGCTATTCGGCTTCAGTTCGGAAAACTCGAACGTGGCGATGTTCCCGCTGACCTCATGCAGCGCAATAGTCTTGAGGAAGTAGGTCTTGGGCTGCACTTCGATCACAATCTTCTGAATCGCGCGTTCCGGTTCGGCAAGGCCCTGTTTCGGCGTCAACGATACCAGAGGAATGCCTCCGGCTCCCCGCTCTCTGTTCGTCGTCGGCTCGATATCAAATTCTTCATCCAGCTTTGCCACTCCCTGTAACAATTGCAGCGGCGCCTGAGAAGCGGCCATCGAGGTCAGCTTCCCGACCAGGACCTGCTTATGCTCCGGAACGTACATCTTGACGTCGTCTTTATTGACGTAAATCTCTTCCGTTGCCGGCTCGATATAGTCCCAGCGCAAGCGCCCCGGCTTCTTGATGTAGAAGCGGCCGGTTGAAATCACCGGCGTGGAAAATCCTTCGATCTTCGTCTTTTGAGTGAACGACGCTTGCAGGTCCTTCGTCTTCTCGTATCGACCCTGAAGCTTCTTGACCACCTCCAGAACTTCCTGAAGAGCCTGCGCGTCGACCGGCTGTTCTTCGGCCGTCACCGGGAGAGGAATGCCCGCCACTCCGCCCAAGAGGAGCAGGGCGAATATTGAGAATGCGCGCATCATACCTCGTCTCCCCCGACTGGTCCGCGACGACCCAGCACCTCCCGACGTCCATCCCGGCCTGCCGCCCCGACGACGCCTTCCGCTTCCATCTGCTCGATCATGCGCGCCGCCCGCGGATATCCCACGCGCAAGCGCCGTTGAATCAGTGACGCGGAGGCCTGCCCGCTCGACAACACCAGATCTTTGGCCTGTTCATACACGTCGTCCTTGGCCTGCTCCTCGTCCGCTTCATCCAGCTTGAGTGACTGTAGCTCACGGCAATAGGAGGGCAGGGCCTGTTTTTTGACGAAGTCCACCACGCGCCGCACATCGTCGTCCGACACATACGATCCGTGAATGCGCATGAGTTTCCCGGTTCCCGAGGCAAGGTACAGCATGTCGCCGCGACCGAGCAACGCTTCCGCGCCGTTGGCATCGAGGATGGTGCGGGAATCGGTTTTCGACGACACTTGAAACGCAATGCGGGCGGGAAAATTGGCCTTGATGAGACCCGTCAACACATCGACCGACGGCCGCTGGGTCGCCAGGATGAGGTGAATCCCCGACGCGCGCGCCATCTGTGCCAGCCGCGCAATCTTGTCTTCGACGTCTTTCGGGGCCACCATCATCAAGTCCGCCAACTCATCGATCATCACCATGATATAGGGCAAGGGCTCCGGCGGAGTGGGTTTGACTGAATCGCTCGGTCCATTGTCGCCTGATGGTTCGGCGTTCTCTCCTTTTGAGAGCCGCTCTTCTTCAGAGAGAAACGTGAGTTCCACCTGCTCAGGTTTACCGGATTGCCACGCATCCGAGACGGCCCCTTGAACCTCTGAAATTCTTCGATTATAGGCATCGATACTCCGGACTCCCGCCTGGGCCAGGAGTTTGTATCGTCGTTCCATTTCCTGCACCACCCATCCCAATCCACGGGCAGCTGATTTGGGATCGGTGATGACGGGACGGAGCAGGTGCGGAATACCGTCGTAACTTTGGAACTCCAGCATTTTCGGATCGATGAGGAGCAGTTTCACCTCATTCGGCCGGGCGCTGAACAGGATGCTGAGTAACATCGTGTTCAAACTCACGCTCTTGCCGGCCCCGGTGGCGCCGGCCACCAAAAGATGGGGCATGGTCTTGAGATCGGCGCTGACGGCTCCGCCGAAAATATCTTTTCCGAGAGCCAGGCTCAGCTTGGAACGCGATCGACAAAAAGAGTCACTGGTAACGACTTCCTTCAATGACACTGTTTCGCGGTGCGGATTGGGCACTTCGATCCCCACCACCGATTTCCCGGGTAGCGGCGCCACGATGCGCAGACTGATCGCTTTCAGCGCTAAAGCCAAGTCATCGGCGAGGTTGACAATGCGAGCGACCTTGGTTCCGGGCGCCGGCTCGAATTCATACATCGTCACGACCGGCCCCGGTCGCACTTCCGTCACCCGCCCGTCGATGGCGAA
>JACCYV010000226.1 GCA_013696305.1 Nitrospira sp. | reverse complement strand
GGTCTGGATCTCTGCCGACATCTATGAGTCAGAAATCGCGGCAGTGAAGCTCAACCAGTCAGCTTCTATCACGCTTGCCGCCTATCCCGGAGAAACCTTTCGCGGCACGGTGGCCTACATCTATCCTTCCGTGAATGCGGAAGCTCGCACGGTGCGCGTGCGGGTGGAATTGCCCAATCCTGAGCTGAAGCTGAAGCCCGGCATGTATGCAAACGTCATCCTGCAGTCGGATGCGGTCAACACCTTGGTCGTGCCAAAGGAAGCGGTGCTCGACACGGGGCTTCGCCAACTCGTCTACTTGGATCGGGGGCAAGGCCGGTATGAGCCAGCTTCAGTCAAGCTGGGGCGTCGAAGCCAGGAGTATGTGGAAGTATTGGAAGGACTCAAAGCAGGAGAGCGCGTCGTCACCTCGGCCAATTTCTTATTGGATGCAGAGAGCAAGTTGGCATCGGCCTCTAGCATGCAGGCCATGATGGGCCGGATTGGGATGGCCGATTGGCAGATGCGGGGCGCGCACGAGGGCAAGATGGAAGGCATGGAAATGGGGGCGACAACTGGGATGGTCGTAGCTGAGACTCGTCAGACGGGCGGCTTTTCCCTTTCGTTGCGCACGGTGCGGACAAACCCAAGGCCGGTGACGTGCTGCTCCGGCTCACACTCACAGATCAAGCCGGCAAACCCGTGAATAATGCGCAGGTGACGTTCGTCTATACGATGCCGATGCCAGGCACGACCGATTCCAAGGTGGCGGCGCACCATATCAAGGATGGCCTCTACGAGGCACGGTGATGTTCGGCATGGGCGGCACCTGGGTGGTGACGGTGAATGTGACGAGACCCGGACAACCGCCGATCGCCGAACAGTTTCAGTTCTCGGTCGCTGGGCAAGGCATGGATTCATGATCGCGCGGCTCATTGAAGGGAGTGCCCGCAATCCGGTTCTAGTTATTCTCTGCGTGTTGCTGTTGGCTGCCTGGGGAACCTGGGCGGTGTTTGAGGTTCCGCTGGATGCGATCCCGGACCTGTCTGATGTCCAGGTAATTATCTATACCGAATGGCCTGGTCGAAGCCCCACACTCATCGAGGATCAAATCACGTACCCGGTTGTCACTGCTCTTCTGGCAGGGCCTCGCGTGAAACGGGTTCGAGGTGTCTCGGAATACGGAGTCTCGTATGTGTATGTAATCTTCGAAGACCGGACGGATGTGTATTGGGCGCGAAGTCGTGTCTTGGAATATCTCCAGAAACTGACCGGGAAGCTTCCGGCTGGCGTCACGCCGACCTTAGGTCCTGACGCCACCGGCGTGGGGTGGGTCTATCAATATGCCTTGGTGGACGAGTCTGGGACGCACGATCTCGCACAGCTCCGAAGTCTCCAAGACTGGTATCTGCGCTACCAACTAGAGAGCGTGCCTGGCGTGGCCGAGGTGGCGGCGATCGGCGGGTTCGTCAAACAATATCAGATCGAGGTGGACCCCAACACGTTGGCCGCTTTTCGGGTGCCAATCAAGACCGTGATCGAAGCGGTCCGCAACAGCAATGCGGAGGTCAGTGGGCGTGTCTTGGAAATGGCCGGCACTGAATATGTGATTCGAGGGCGAGGTTATTTGCGCTCGGTCGAGGATATTGAGCTGATCCCTGTCGGGACGGACCAACGCGGCACGCCCATCTTGATTCGGGATATTGCGCATGTCCACATCGGCCCGGACCAGCGGCGGGGCATTGCCGAGTTGGACGGCAAGGGCCAGACGGTTGGAGGCATCGTGATCATGCGGGCCGGAGAGAATGCGCTCGCCGTGATCGAGCGGATCAAAGCCCGGCTGGAGGAGCTCACGCCTGCGTTGCCGAAAGGCGTGCACCTTCTCTCAACCTATGATCGCTCTGATCTCATCCATCGAGCGATCGCCGTGCTCCGCGAGAAGCTGCTGGAGGAAAGCGTCATCGTCAGTCTGGTCGCGCTGGTCTTTCTCTTTCACTTCCGCAGCGCCCTCGTGGCCATTCTCATCCTGCCCGTGGCTGTGCTGCTCGCCTTCATTCCGATGGCCTACTTGAAGATCACGTCGAATATCATGTCGCTCGGCGGGATCGCCATTGCCATTGGAGCGATGGTGGATGCGGCTATCGTGATGGTGGAGAACGCGCACAAGCGATTGGAGCAATCCCCATCCGGCGACCGAACGGACATCATCATCGCAGCCGCGAAAGAGGTCGGGCGCCCTCTGTTCTTTTCCCTCCTCGTGATCGCCGTGTCGTTCCTGCCGATCTTTGCGCTGGGAGCCCAGGAGGGACGACTGTTTACGCCGTTGGCCTACACGAAGACGTTTGCGATGCTCTTTGCCACCGCCCTCTCGGTGACGCTGGCTCCTGTGCTCATGGTCCTGCTCATTCGTGGGCACATCCGAGCAGAAACAAAGAATCCCTTGAACCGGTTCCTGATCGCACTCTATCGACCCATCCTCTCAGGCGTGCTGCGAGTCCGGTGGCTGACGCTCGCAGTGGCGGTCGTGCTGGTAGGCATCACGGTGCCGGTATTCACACGACTCGGTGGGGAATTCATGCCGCCGCTGAATGAAGGCACCATCCTCTACATGCCGACCACGGTGCCTGGTCTCTCCATCCCCGAAGCGAGCAAGGTGTTGCAGGTCCAGGACCAACTACTCACAACCTTTCCCGAAGTGGAACGGGTGTTCGGCAAAATGGGAAAGGCCCCGACGGCCACTGATCCAGCGTTCGTCGGGATGGCCGAGATCACGGTGACCCTCAAACCGGAAGCGCAATGGCGACCCGGCATGACGTGGGACCGGTTATTGGACGAAATGGACGCCAAGCTCCGCATCCCTGGCTTTCCGAACATCTGGTGGATGCCGATTCAGACCCGCACCGAAATGGTCACGACCGGCGTGCGGAGTCCAGTCGGCATCAAAGTCCTGGGGCCGGATCTGAAGGGGATCGAAGAAATCGGCCTGGCGATTGAACGGGCGCTCGTGATGGTGCCCGGTACCAAAAGCGCCTTTGCGGAGCGTTTGAATGAGGGGTATTACCTGGATGTGATCATCAACCGACGCGAAGCGGCCCGTTATGGTCTGACAGTAGGAGACGTACAGGCCATGATCACCTCCGCCATTGGGGGCGACAATGTGACGACCACGGTCGAGGGACGTGAGCGGTATCCCGTGAACGTCCGGTATAAGCGCGAGTTGCGGGACGACCCTGACCGACTCAAACGGGTGCTGATCCCCACGCCGAGCGGCGCACAGATCACCTTGGGACAGATCGCAGAGTTCGTCATCTCTCAGGGACCGTCATCGATCGCGGATGAGGCAGGCGCGCTGGCCGGTCTGGTGTCGGTTGCGGTCAGTGGGCGTGATCTGCGCGGCTATGTCCAAGACGCCCAACGAGCAGTCCGCGACAGAGTCACGTTGCCTCCTGGGTACCGGCTGATCTGGACTGGTCAATACGAGCATTTGGTCCGTGCCGAAGAACGGTTGAAGCTGCTCGTGCCCGTGACGCTGGCCTTGATCCTCTTGCTCCTGTACCTCAATTTCCGCTCACTCGTGAAATCGCTGATTGTACTCCTATCTGTCCCTTTCGCTGCGATCGGGGCCATCTGGTACCTCGACTATCTGGGCTACAACCTCAGCGTGGCCGTATGGGTGGGCATCATTGCGCTGGCCGGTGTGGCGGCAGAGACGGGAGTCGTCATGCTGGTCTATCTCGATGACGCGTATGAGCGTCGAGTGCGCGAAGGGCGCATGAGAACCACGCAAGATTTGCACGAGGCGATCGTGGAAGGAGCGGTCCAACGAGTGCGGCCCAAGATGATGACGGTCGCGGCGATCATGGGTGGCTTGCTCCCGATCATGTGGACCACCGGAACAGGCGCAGATGTCATGAAGCGTATTGCGGCCCCCATGATTGGGGGGATGGTGAGTTCAACGATGCTCACGCTGCTGGTGATCCCCGTACTCTATGCGATGTGGCGGTGGCGGGAAATAAAACGACTCGAGCGCGCGGGGATAAGATCCGCTGCCGTTACGATTACTTAAGGAGGTTTCACAATGATGATGCAAATGGATGGCGGCATGATGGGTGGAATGATGGGAATGGGAATCATTGGGTGGGTAATCGGAATTCTGGTCATCGTGCTTCTCGTCGTCCTCTTTGCCAAAATGCTGAAGCAGACATGTTGAACGACTCCGAGGTAAGGAAAGTCGTTCGTTTCATGCAAACCATACAGAGGAGGACTGACTATGTAATCTTGTGAGACCTGTAGTAACTGAGCGGATAAGCGGTACGCCATTAAGAAGCTGTGAGTGGTCATATGATCGGATGTGCAATCTTTTAGCGAGCATAGGTGGGCGCGCTTACAAGGAGAGGAGGAGATTATGACACAGAGAGGGAACCTACTGAGAGGCATCGTGGCGATTCTGGTAATGGTTGGAGTCGTGGCATGCGCGACTGTCGCCAGTCCGCCGCAAGACCTTGTTGCCAAGTACGACCACGCAGGGCTGGAAGCCTGGTATGTGAAGGAGGCTGCGGGCCTGCGATGGAACGCAGAGGAGATGCGCCAGATGCGAGACATGTATGCGAAGCCCTCGTATCAACTTTCTAGCAAGGAGTCCAAAAGGGAGTTGATCGCCCATTGTCAGCTCTTCATCGAGTACTACACCAAAGCCGCCGAGGAAGCCGAACGTATGAGCCAAGCTCATCGCACCCCTCACGCAGATGCTCGTGCTTCCTCCGGTGATTTTCTACTTGGTGGCTATGTGGCGTCAGCGCACCTTGGAAAAAGGCAACGGTTAAGAGGAAAGAGTACGACTCGCCAGCCAATAGTCGGGGATATGAGTTTCTTCAGTATGTGACCGTGCTGGTCATTCCCGGAGTCTACCGCTATGGCGAGGCAGGGCTCTCACTACAGAGGACGAGATCCGCTCAGGATCGGCATACCCCTGGCCCGGTGTTAGCTGCATGGTCCCTTGGAATGGCCCCTTGACAGAGGTACCCCCTACCCCTATAATATAGACATACTGGGAATGCCTATAGGCTTAGGAGGTGCACGATGAAGGTTCCTTTCTTGGGAGAGAAAACACAGATTATCAGCGAGGAGCGGAAGGCGGATGCCACGGTCCGGCTCAATCGCATCGAGGGACAGATTAAAGGCCTCAAGAAGATGGTCGCGGAGGGTCGGCCCTGCGTCGAGGTGCTGACGCAATTGGCGTCGACCCAAGAGGCGCTCCGGGGGCTCACCAAATTGATGATGCGCAACTACTTGGAGAACTGCGCCACCGAGGCGATCCGCTCCAAGGCTGGTGACGAGATCTACGACGAACTGATGGACGTGATCTTCAAGTTCGCCCGGTAACACTACCGCGCGAATGAGTCCTATCCAGGAGGAGCTGGATGATTGTCGAGGAGTGCCTGAAGACGTGTACTGATCTGCTGGGCCAAGGATCGTTCCTGATCCAGAACATGGTTTGTGAGGGCTGCACTACGAAGATCACTGAGGCGCTTCAGGCAATCCCAGGCGTCCGAGAGGTAAGCCGAAGGTTTCGCAAAAACACATTCACATGCAGTACGAGCCGACGAAGGTTCCGCTGGAACAGCTCAAGGAGGTCATTAGAAAGGCGTGATTTGCGGCGGTTGACACCTGGTTGGAGGACCGGTAATCCTTCCGGTCTATTTATTCCTTCCGGAAGCAGCATTACAAGGCCGATTTTCACATCGTGAGGTTTCGCCGATAAATTGGTAGATGAAAGGAGGTGAGTAACATGCCATTTAAGCAAGGAGAAGTGTATCAATGCACAGACCCCAAGTGCGGCTGTGAACTGACGGTGACAAAGCCCGCCCCGGCGACATGCGCAGGGGCACAGAACCCGACGTGTTGTTGCGGGAAGGAGATGAAACCGAAAGGGTAACTCTGCCTGAGGCGCCGGAGCTCTTCTCTGGCGCCTCACTCCCAGCTCCTCCTAAGGAGAAATGATCTTGACCACATGTCTCTGTGCAATGCGAAGAGTGTAATTAAGCAGAAGAGGGGCTCACATGATGATGCAGATGGATGGTGGGATGATGGGGATGGGTGTACTCTGGTGGCTCGTCGGCCTCCTGCTCATCATTCTGTGCATCGTCGCGATTGTAAAGCTGACGAAGAGTTAACCT
>JACCYV010000134.1 GCA_013696305.1 Nitrospira sp. | reverse complement strand
TTTTTTCAGTGATACTGTAGACAGAAACCCCTCTTACGGCCTGCCTGAACGCCGAGGTAGCTCAGTTGGTAGAGCACAGCCCTGAAAAGGCTGGTGTCGACAGTTCGATTCTGTCCCTCGGCACCATCTTTCGAGCGCTTAGAGATTGTTCTACGTAGGATGGTGGCACCTGAGTGGCAGTAAGTGGCACCTGAGCCACTGATTCGGCATTCAGGAGGGCCTGAGTGTACGACTCCAAGCGCGTCACCGCATCTCGTAATCGTCCATCCCAGTTGTGAATGTAGTAATTCGCTGAACCGGGAAGCGGTTCGCCTTTCAGTGTCTGAATCACGGCATAGTCCACGCCACACTGCGTCAGCCACGTGGTGAAGGCGTGGCGGAGATCATGGAAATGAGGTCATGGACCCCTGCCCGTTCGCATGTTTTCGTCCCCGTATGCTTCAAGGAATTCCCGTTCTTCCATTGACTGAAGAATCGCCCTCCAATTCGGGAGAGCCTTCCGAACAAAGCCTCATGAGTCAGAATGTTGAGGGGAATCGTCTTGGGAACTCCCTTGATCTTTGTTCGACCGGGCGAGGGTGCCATCCACCACCCGTCTCCACGCTGCATCAGCCACTCTTCGTGAGTCTCGATGAGCTTGTTCTCGCGTAGTCCGACCTGAAGCGCCGCCATAATCAGCCGCCACACGTTCGGAGAGGCGGCGTCTCGAAGCTTTAGGAGTTCCCACCCCTCCAGCACGCGTTCACGCTTCACATGCTCAGGCACGGGCAGACGTTTGAGCCGATTTTTGTCGAGTCGATCCGTGTCCACAGCGAGGTTGAGCACCGCCATAATGACCGCACATTCCCGTTCGATCGTTCCATCTGCAACGGGTCGCTGGTTGTCCTTAGGCCCGGTCACATCCACTCGGCGCTTCTCTAGATAGGCCAGCCCGTCTTCGAGACGAATCTCTGATAGCCGTTTATTTCCGAAATACGGAATGAGGTGCTTTGTGAGAATAACTTCGTTTCGACCATCGTTCTGAGGGCGTTTGGCCTTCAGGTACTGCAGAGGCTTTCCTATGAAGGAGATCAGGTGCATTTCAACACGGCTCACAATCTCTTTCTCGATCTCCTGCTCAAAAGGTGGCATTCTGACGCTGACGAGTCTGATCGTCGCGAGCGGCTGGTTGTTACGTCATGCCTTCCGGGCGGTAACGAAACAGAATCTCGAGGATCGATCCGTCCCGGCGGCCGGAATGGGCGTCGTATTGCTCGCTTTTTGGCCGCCGTTTGTCTTGGTCAACCTGCTTGGCGAAGAGATGTTTACCGATAACCTCCAATTACACTGGACGATACTCTTCGGCGTTCTGATCGGTTCTGTATCTTGGGCTTGAGTGCCGGAGAGACTGTCCCAAGAAGCGGGCTGCTTTTTAATAAGACAGCCTCCGGGGTGCGCAGATAAGCGGGATCGTTATGACCGTATTCTGGCGCAAGGCATCACGCTGGAATGATCGGCACCATTCGGGGATGGGAGGCGACGGCGCCGGTAGGAGGAAGACGGACCGGCCAGACAAGACCGCAGGGCACGAGGGAATCAGCTTGAAGACGGCTGTATCAGATTCTCATCGCGTTCGGATCGCATCAGATTGGCAAACGTGTGCACACAGAGTGCAAAAACTATGGTTTTTAAGATCTGTGACGCCCATTCCGTATGGAGACTGATCTCCCAATATGAAAGGGGCGCTGCGTGTCCACCGGTGAAGATGAGAGTCGGTATGATCGCCCCTGCACAGGTGAGACCCAGTCCGAGGCGGCTCGCTCCTTGTGAAAAAGTAATTGCGGCCAGCGGCATAACCAAGATCACGGCACCGTAGGCATGACTGTGGTAAATGACTAACGTAGTCGCCAGGAGCGTCAGGAGAATCTTGGCTGGGAAGTCAGCTGCCGACGCATTCCAGGGGCCCCGCCAGACCCAGGCTACACATAAGGTGGTGGCTGTACCCAGAACCAATGTTAAAATAATCCCGTTGCGCCAGTAGATCGAAGGGTACCAGTCCAGTACCACCGATCGCCAATTCAACATGACAGTTGGAGCATCGCCTCGGAACTGCACCATGTCACTGAACGCCTGGGGATAGGCAAGGAGGGTGCCCAAGCCCCCTGCGAAAAGAGAGCCACCCACAATCGCCGCGCCGGTCACCGTAACACCTAACACCGCCCTCCAGCGACCTTTCCACAGTAAGAGTGATCCAAGAAGCAGCCCGTAGTGCGGTTTCAGCAGGAGGCACCCGAGCCATACTCCCGCGCGATAATCATTGCCGGCACGAAGAGCCAAATAACACTCCGTCACGAACCACGCGAGAAGAATCTGGATTTGGCCCACATACAGGTTGAGAACAACCGGATACGATCCCAGAAAAAGTAACATGATGGTGGGCTTGTCAGCCCCGCGGCAGTGCGTTGCCACGCGCCAACCCAGCCCCAATGCAAGGAGCGCGTTGGCCGCTCCCCATAAGAACACACTGGCTGAAGGAGATACCCATGTAAGCGGCTGCATTATCCAAGCAAATAGGGGCGGATAGGGCACATGTGTGGCCCAGATCCCGGGAGCTCCAGGATCGTAGCTGAGGTCATGTGCGTAGGTGTCCAACAGACGTCTGTAGACAATGTTGATCATGGACTTGTCGTAAATTTTTGTAGGATCGTCGCCTCCCATCACGGTGGCCTGAGCAAGGTACAGCCCATAATCCATACCGAGAGTTATAAATAGCCCCGTTTCGACGTACGTCCGCCACACAAAGAATAGAGAGCTTACAACTAAGGCAAGGGCGAGAAAGCGCACAATCCACATGCGGACAGTGCTAAATTGTTATGGCCTATCTCCCCTTTGATTCCGCTAATCGTCCCGACCATCCCTTTCCCCTATGATCACATTCGACGAAATCCCACCCGACCCTAACCCGACGCCTTATTGTCATTTTTCGTCGGTAGTTTCGCCTTCGCCGTTCCCTCCACTCCCTAAGAGTTGGTGATTCTCCCAAACAGGCTAGACTTTTTATCCCCCAAGAACGCTCATCCTGTGGGGGCTCCAGCTTGTGGACTGACCCATCCGCGCACCGAACTTGGAGCGTCGACGCAACCTCTAGCTGGCGCAGCACCTCTCCCGGCCCGCGAGCTTGGGTTGTCAGGATTACACTGAGGCTCACCAAAGTAGAGAACGCCGCCGCACGTCGTAAAAAATCCCGCTCCTGGCGCAAGATCAGGTTCTCACGTCTAAACGTCGTGAGCTCGTCGCGCTCTGCACGCAGGGCCCCTGGGCTGATGCCGCGCCGCGGCCTGCCGATGCTGGGCCGTCCAGCGATACAACACGTTGTCCGGAATCCCCAACTCGCGAGCCACCTGGGCCACCGGACGGGCCGCCTCTCGCACCAACCGCACCGCCTCCAGCTTGAATTCCTCGGTATACCTACCTCTACTAAGGGATTGTCATTGAGTGACAGTTATATTCAGCGGTATTGGTGGAAGCCCACAGGGTTTAAGTACTATCTCGTAATCACCCGCTAGTGGCGCAGGTGTTTCTTTGCTTTGCCGTGCCAAGACGATGCTTATTACCACTTTGTCGTATGCCAGAATATATGTTTTCTTATATGGACTGTAAAAGATATCTGGCAGTTCCAACTCAATATTTGTTGGCGCATTCCCACTGTTGGTTACTGTCAGATCGACCACAAGACTAGCGGCACTTATCTCTTCGTCTCGTGGTAGAACTCTTAATACTGAGCCATCCTTTGGAGTCTTGCGTCGTGCTTGCCATCCTTGGTATTCGTGCACACGCCGGTACTCATTGTGATGACTTTTGGTTAATTACGCCTTAGAAGTGATGTTCCACAAGTGGCACCTGGATCCGTAACTCCTGTTTTGTAATGACACAGAATGTCATTTTGTGCGCTGCCGTTTTTTTGCAATCCCTTGATTCGTATCGTTTTCCGTATGCCCTGAAAAGGCTGGTGTCGACGGTTCGATTCTGTCCCTCGGCACCATGTATCGAATACTTAGAGATTGTTCTACGCAGGATGGTGGCACCTGAACAGTAGTTTCTGGCTTTCAATGGCCCGAATGAACGATCCCTTCCCCATCACCGCATCTCCTAGTCCTTTGTCCCAGTTGTGAATGTAGTACTTCGTCGAACCAGGCAACAGCTCGCATTCCGCGTCTGAATCACGGCACAGTCAACACCACACAATATCATCTAGGTCGTGTAGGTGTGCCCGAGATCATGGTACTGCAGGTTTCTTGCACGCCCGCAGCCTGCAGTACGAGCGGAGAAGAAGCTGCTCTTTGCAATGGACTTCACCTTCCGATGGGAGAGTTTTTCCCTGGTATAGCATTTGACCGCTTTCCGAATCCAACTCCCTGGCCCCTTTACGCATTGAGCGGCTCGACCGTCCCAGTGATTCTAGAATATCTCCGTAGCATCGTAAGGCAGGCCTTGGCGACGTGGCTGCTGCTGTGGATCAATTCCGTGACCCTGCCACCCCATCCGGGTAGTAATAGAACGCCAACGCGTTGGAGTCACAATTGGCATGAGCCGGAGTAGAAGGAGCACTTTAGTCAACGAGGAAACTGACAGTGTTCGAACAGACCTACTACGATTCGGTAGGCGTCGGAATGATAAAATTGAGGTAGCGTGAAAGAGAGCTCTTCGCTTACCTCGGACAGGTCTTGATCGATCGTCAGGGTCGGGGAATCGAGCGGTCCTGACCCCACGTCGGGGATTTGCTCGGCGCAGAGATGTAAGATTTTTCTTTGCCGCATCGCAAACGCGCGATCGACATGCTGGAGGATAACTTTGGTCTCTTCCGTCGAATAGTCTCCATACTTGCCCAGCAACAACCGCAGAGTGCCGGAGGTTTTATCCAGGGCCGCAAGGGCATGAAGACTCGGCCTATCGGTCGTGGCAGCCACCCTCACCCCCTGCATCTCGGCGTAGGTCTGATAGATGTGCCACCCCGGCCGCTTCGCCTGCCGGTCTACATAGAGCAGTCCATCCAGCGTGGGATTGTCGCACGTGTTCTCTACATTATCGCGACTGGTATCCTGCGGATCCGGCCAGCAGGCACGCATCGCACTCAAAATGTCCGCCCGCTCGTACGCGGCAATCACTCCGGCGGTATACCCGGCATTGGTCCAGGACTCTTGCCCTAGCACTTCGTTAACCGAAATCGGACGCTCAAGGTCCTGCGCTTTGAGATAGGCCCGTAGATCGCTTACATATGCGAGGGCCCCGGACGGATCTCCATATTCGTGATAGGCCACCACATCCGGAAACACCCCGTACGCCTGACTCCATTCAAGGAAAGGTTTGAGCAGTCGAAACCGACTCACACTGGGCCCCACGATCACGGCGCCGGGAATCCGCTGTTTGATGTGCTGGTAGGCCAATCGCCAGCCTTCCTTCAGAAGTTCGTTCTCTCCGATCGGAAGCGCTGCAAGATCGGGCTCATTGTAAATATCCCACAAGACGGAGAGTCGACGTTCCATCACTTGGTCGATGATGTGGTTCACATGAGCCAGCCAGGGCGTGAAATTGCCATCCATCCCGATCTGATTGATATCGAAAATCTGCAGGGCGAGATGGTGGAACACCAACCCCAAGGTGAGTTGAAACTCCGTGACCCCTGCCTCCGTCAACCGATCGTAATTATGGAGGACATACCCGGCATTTCCTCGAAAACTCGTTGGTTTCAACGGAAGGATCAAGTCCATAGATGGCTGGGAAGGGTCGACACTGACGAGATAACCGCTGGCTCGATGGTTCATCGCTCCTTGTTCGACGTCAAGATCGACCGTGATCGTGCCGGCCCGGCTCCATGCGACACATACCAGCACCATGCCACACGTCAACAGCCCGATGGCAAGAAAGGAAACACCGGCGCGTAATGTCGAGAGTCGTACTATGAAGCTCATCGAGGAGGACCAGCGAAGAACTCGTTGTACTGTGGCAGAAGAGCGATCGTCAAGACAGGGCGAAAGGGGCTAGGGGACTAGGCCGCTGTACAGAGTTCACGCCAGCGGGTAAGCCGCGGAAGTAGATTCTCTCGCATGATATAGGACTGATCCAGCCCGGGGACCTCACCGGCAGCATCGCCTAGCCGCGTCTGTGTTTCCGCCAGGGCGTTTCCAACATGGACGGCCGCGACTGCAGAAAATCCCCCTGCCAGATAGTCACCGGGATGGTGGTGAAAGGCCACCGCCTCCACGATGCCGTCACTGAGCCCCCAGATCCCAAGCAGGTAGGCACCCACGTGGGCATGGTCGGCTCCAAAAACCTCTCGCTCAGCCGTCCAATCCGGCACCTGCGTGGTGTGCGCCAGTTCAAGGACACGCGCATAGTCAGCGGGCCGGTTGGCCACCAGAACGAGCACGCCGACATCGTGCAGGAGCGCGGCAGTAAAAGCCTCATCCATGACCTGTTGGGTCGCGCCTTCTTCCTTCGCAATCCGACGCGCGCAGGTTCCGGTGAGCATGGCATGCCGCCACAACTCATCCAATGAAAAGGAGGGCAGCTTCGTTTGATCGAACTGCGCGAACACCTGACTCGAGAGCACCAGCGACTTGATGGTATCAAACCCCAGCAGTGCCACGGCTTGCTCAGGATCAGACACATGGGTACGGAGGCCGAAGAAGGCGGAGTTCACCAACTGAAGA
>JACCYV010000130.1 GCA_013696305.1 Nitrospira sp. | reverse complement strand
TATTATTGCGGTGGTGAATCAACCAGCTGACAGGTCGTGGGACAGCATCAGCTCCAGCCTCGCCGAGGCCTTCGGGACGGATGTGTTCATGTGCCATTCTCTCGATCCCCCGTCGCCTGCGTTCGAGTAGCTCGCCTAAAAAGAGTTGGATCAAGCGCGCCTATGCCCGATCGGGGAGGCGCCGGTCGTCCAGGCGTCACATGTGACCCGCGAGTGGAAAGGAACTGCATGGTGGGAAAGCCGAAAGTACTGATTGTCGAAGATGATAAGACGGTCGCTGCCGGGTAACGGTTGGCGATGGAGGATGAGTTTGAAATTGTTGTTTCCGGACGGAACCCGGCGGCTCTGATTCGGAATCAAGCTTGGGAGTCCCGCGTGAGGCTCTCGGATTTGGAATCGTTGTCGGGAACCGATCCGGAGGACGGCTTGCGAGTCCTTCAAGGTTTGCGGCATGCCGGTGATGCGGGGAAGGTTATCGTCCATACCAGCTGCACCGAACGAAGCATTGCCGTAGGGGCGATACGGTATGGCGCCATGGATGTGCTCTCCAGACACCACGCCATTCCTGAAATTTCATTGGACTCGAAACTTTTCGGCTACGAGCGCGGCGCATTGACGGACGCCATCGGTCAGAAAAAAGGAAAAGTCGAATTTGCTCACAATGGAACACTATTCCTCAATGAGGTGGGCGAGCTTCCCGATGCTCTGCAGGCCAAACTGATGTGGTTTCTGCGGGACCGGACTTTTGAACGGGTCGGCGGGCATCAGCGCATCGAAATGAACGTCCGAATTATTTCCGCAACGAATGTGAATCTTCAAGAAGCTATTGAGAAAGGCACATTCCGCGAGGATCTATATGATTGTCTAAGAATCGTGCACATCAATGTGCCTCCGTTGCGGGAACGGGGCGAAGATGTGCCGCTCATGGCGACGGCATTTCTGCGTCAGGCTGCCATTCATTACGGCAAACAGATCCACGGCTTCACCCATGAAGCGTTGGAGGCCATGCAGGCCTACACCTGGCCGGGAAATGTACGTGAACTTTCCATGAGGGTGGGCCGTGCGGTGGTGATGGCGGAGGGAACACGTGTCAGGTCGGCAGATCTGGATATCCCGCACCACATCGCGCGACAGGATGAGGGTTCGATTTCTCTTAAAGTCAATCAGCAGCGGATCGAGACCGACCTGATCATGAAGGCGTTCACACTCTCACAGGGAAAAGTGAGCCGAGCTGCGCATGAGTGGGGCATCAGCCGCTCGACCCTGTATCGACGGCTGCGTCAATACGGCATGGACCGCACGCTTGATGCGCGACGCCCGCTGCGGGTGCCCCAGCGGGCGTGGATGTCGAATCATTGAAGATGCCGCTGGGTGGCGAAAACATTCGCGTGGGGTCGAGGAGGGGAAGATCGTGATTCTATCGGTGCAAGACGGCAGAAGGCCATCTTGTGCAAAATGATTGACCGGTGTGCAGGTATTTGTTAGGTACAGCAGTCTCAATCACGCGGCTTTTTCTTCGTTCTTTCCCGGGCGTTGTTGGGGACCATCATCTGATGGACATCCCATGTAACGCATCTCCCGTTGAATCATCCTGTCAAGGACGATGGACTATGAGCTCATGGAAGCGGCGTCTCTGCCCATGATAGGACATGCGATCTCGACGAACGGGTCTTCAGAATTTCGACCAGGAGTGAACCAATGACATCCGATGTACCTTCTCTCTGGACTCGACGAGACCTTCTGCGCACGACCGCGGTTGGGTTGGCCCTGGGGGCGTCCCGGCTGGCCCTTCCCGTCAACGCGTGGGCGGCGCGGCTTCCGGATGGACGCGTCAGTCTGTACAATCTCCAAACGGATGAGCGGCTGTCAGTCACATACCGGACCGTAACAGGGACGTATGATCAAGGGGCGCTTAACGAACTGAATTATCTGTTGCGGTGCCATCACACCAATGAATCGATCATGATGGACGTCCAGCTCATAGAATTCGTCAATCTCGTTCAGAAGCGGATCGGCGGCCGTCGCGAGGTGCACATCGTGTCGGGCTATCGCTCTCCGGAATACAATGAGCATCTCATTCGAATGGGCACTCGTGCGGCCCGCAATAGCTATCATGTCCTGGGGCAGGCCGTGGATGTGCAGATTCCCGGTGTACCGCTGCGTACCGTGCGGGAGGTCGCGTTACGATTTGGATGTGGCGGAGTCGGATATTATCCCCGCGGAAAGTTTGTACATCTCGATTCCGGACCGTTCCGTTATTGGTAACGAAGCGCGTCCCGCCTGCTGCCGGTTTCGCCGCTGGCCTCTGTGCGGGAATTTTCCGACTCTCACGATGCATTGAAAAGTAGGATCGAGCATTGCCGCAGAGCGTTTTCTTTCCTGAAATTTGAATGACCTGTAGCCTTGCCGTGATAGGGTGATGGCAGTCGGTGAGCGGAGTTGACTGGTTATCATAAGATTTCTGAGTAAGGAGTGTGGAGCATGGCGGTGTCGCCTGGAGATGTCGTGTCCGTCGAGTACACCATTCGATTGGAGAATGAACAGGTACTAGAGACAACGGTGGGTGATTCGCCCTTGGTCTACACCCATGGGCAGAACGAAATTTTGCGCGGGTTGGAAGCGGGGCTTGACGGCATGGAGCTCGGAGCATCCAAGATCGTGACCGTGCAGCCGGCCGATGCCTATGGGGAGATTCATCCGGAGGGGTTTTTCGAGGTGCAGAGGGATCGGGTTCCAGCGGAGGCTCAGCGAATTGGGATAAAACTTGAAGCGACGGCTCCCGACGGAAGGACGGTGTTTCCGTACGTCGCGGAGATCAAACCGGCGGTCATCGTGCTCGATCTCAATCATCCCCTCGCAGGTCAGACGTTGCAGTTTGATGTCAGAGTGATGCACATCCAACGTGGTGAACAACAGCTCGATACGGGAGCCATGGCAGGGCGACAGGAAGGGCTTTAACCGACCAGGTCTGGATTTATTCTGGTCATCGACTGGACAGAAGTGGCTTTTATTTCATTGTAGACGATGGCGCGGCCGGCTTGGCGAAGACGGCTAAAGATGCCTTCCACCACCACGTAGTCACCTTCTCGCACATCCGACTTTCCAAGCCCCACAACTTTTACTGTTCCGGCACTATCCTGTAACAGGAAGCCGAAAGCCGGATGACCGTCGCGATTCGTGGCAAGCTGGAAACTGGTCACGCGGCCGCTGACGGTTATCGCTTGGTGGTCGTAGTGGTCGGGATGGGCGAGAAGTTCCGTGACTTGAACAATCGCCGAAGCGGAGAAAGACAGTACGGGCATGACCCATCCGGCCAGCGCAAGCACACCCAGCATGAGTGCAATGCGGTTCACGTTGGATTGGAGCACAGGCTTGCCGGTTAATCGTCGCATAATAGATGAATTATACAAAATTCACTCCATGCTGAGAAGGCTGTCGCAAAAAAAATCTATGGAAACCGGAGAGACTGACGAGAGACTGATTGGGTACGGAGGCGACTCTCATTAACGATCCTGTTACTCGCCCATGAAACCATTCATCACATGCTGCTCCATGGGAGATCCATCATCGTTGCAGATCGTTGTGCAGCTCGCCGAGCATACTATTCAATACATGCTGCTGCATTTGACCGACTTCTTCCGCTGTGGGTTGGCCCGTCTCATCGGCCAGCGCCAAGGTTTCTTTAGCCGCCGGTGCGGTGCGGATCAGCAATTCTTGTTCGAGTGCGTCCGGACTGAGGTCGATTTCGGACAGCGTCGCCATCAACCGCTGCAGACCGAAGAGGGACCGGGTGTTTTCTGAATGCACGGCGTTGGAACTCGCTCCGTGGACTAGCGACAGCCAGAACTTCGCTTCAAGGTCTTCTCCGAGGGTACCCCAGACGAATGCCCGGAGTTTCTCCACCAGCGCGTCTTCAGTGCGTTCTAAGCCATCATAGACCGAGATCGACCGTTCCACGGGTCTTTCACCCAGGACGACCAGCGTCTCTTTCCAAAGGTCGAGCGGCGCTGTCGCCGGAAGATTCTTTGTCGGAGACTGTAGCAGTGAGGTTTGGATGGTCTGGAGATAGTGGTGGAGGTGTTTGACCTTCCGGCCGGCAAGACTTCCGGCTGGAATGCCCCAGATGTGACCGATTTCGTGATCCTGCATGGGCGCAGCATGGATGGACTTCCACTCTCGCTCGGAGAGTTCGAACCGTTTCCTGTATTTGTCCAGCAAGCGCAATTGCGTCTGTATTTCGAGTCCCAGCCTGGCTTCTTGATAGGCCTCGGCGGAAATGTCGTTCTCATCCCACCGTCGATCCAACAGCCGGATCGCAGGTTTCGGGACGGCGGCACGGGCCAGTTGCTTCATGACCGCTACGGCATCGGCCTCCGCGTGGTATCGGGTGCGCAGGAGATCTGTGGCCGCGCAAACCATCCCCTCCGCGAGTGCGGTCATGCCCTTCATGGCTTCCATTTGAAGCCAGAGTCGTTCTCGTCGCAATCGAACCCGGCGGCGATATTCATCCCGCCGGCTCGTCACATCACGTAGAGCGTCTTGGGTCACAACCTGGTGGATGGGCTTGGTGCCGACCACGCAACGCGGGTCCGGGCGATCTGCAGCGATATGGCTGATTTCTTCCGGGGTAATATCGAAATGCTGCAACAACAGCAGCTTCAACATGATACGGCCTTGAATCGGGGATTGCTCGATGGTGGCGGCGATCAGTTCCGGGGTGAGCAAAGCGGACATGGTGTGGGACCCTCGCGACGTAAAAGGTTCGTTTAGGCCGTGCCCTGATGGCTGGTCTCAAGGTAGACCGCAACGTATTCTCGAATTTGCTGGATGCTGCCGCTGATAAACATCTCTCGTGGAATCTCGACACGAACCAGCTTGGCAGGGTCGACGCCTCGATCAATGGCGTATTCTTCGTCGATATAGAGGGTCACGGAACCGTCGGGAAATCGGATGGCATAGACCGCGTTGTTCTCGGCCATGGAAGCTGCTCCGTCTGATGTTGTAGATCCGCAGAGATATTACAGGTAACACAGGCTCAACCCGGCTGTCAAAACGAGGTGGGCTCCTATTGGATGCGAATGATCGAGATCCGAAACATTGCCCCGCCCCGGACAAGGAGCTGAAACAGTCCGGAAGGTCCAGGAAACCGACGTCAGCCCTGGCGGCGAAGGAGTAGCGACAATGGTCGAGTCTAACGCCGGGGACAGCCGTCCGGTGAGGTGTGGAAACAACTTGGCCTCCGGTTTCTTACGAACCGAAGGCCATAGAATGAGACGGGCCTGTGAACCGCTCTCAGCCACCCAGAGTATCGAGCGTTTCTTTCAGGCTTTTACGGATGCAGGTAAAAATAGGCGTGTCACGCAAGGTATAGCGGCTGCCTTCGGTTTCACGAAGCGCCATGACGAGATCCAGGAAGTCTTCAGGCTTATCGCTCTCGAACGCGACGACCCATTCCTGATCGTCGAGACCGAACGAATAGGTGGTATTCAGCTTGACCGACGGGAAGCGATGGCCGACTTCGATATGTTCGTCCATCATGCCCTGCCGTGCTGCCTTGGTGAGCAGGAACCACTCGCGTGTTTTTACGAAAGGATAGATGAAAATGTACTTGGCCTTGCCGGGGACGACGGTCAGCCGCTTGCTCTCTTGATTTTCGTGGGTGTGATGGTCGACATAGATTGAACGTTTGGTGATGGCCAAATAGGAATAGGGGTTCAGGATGTACTTGCCCAATCCGGAAGCCATGATTTTGGTGCTCATTTCCTGGAACAGTTCGAGTTCATAGCTGATACGCCAGAGCATCAAGTCACAGTCTCCTCGAATGCCGACCGTCGTGTAGGCAATAACGAGGACTTTGCCCTGGTACTCCTCCACGGCGCGCAGGAACTCTTGTTTTCCCCTGGTGCGCTCATCTTCGGGAAGACGCCGCCAAGCTGGATCGATCTTGTAGAATGTGAAATTGACGTATTGGCGGCGGGGCGGTTGTTCGGGGCTGGACATGACGAACCCTCCAGGCAAGTTCTTGATAATGTATAAGAATAAGAGTTAGTGTGTTTAGCATTTCATCTTGCGGGCTGTCAACAGAGCAGAGTTGCAAGGGATGTGAATTGACAGGGCAAAATCGATTCTGGTACTGCCTGGTCAGTATGAGCAGCCTCCGAAGATTGCCTGTTGGGTCATGGCTCGTGCCCAGTCTGTTTGTAGCGGCGAGTTGGACGCTTCCCGCGCCGTCGATGGCGATCGAGTTCCAACCCACCATTGAACAGATCCAGACCACCGTCGAGCGAGGAAAGGAGGCCGCAAGGCAACGCCTGGCCCCGGATCAACTCCATGCCTCCTTCGGTGCCAAGGAAGATCTTGCCCCTCGAGGCTTCCTCATGACAAAGCTGGGGAGTCTGCTCGTCATGGCCAATCATCTGGCGTTGCGCGAGCTGTCACCGACTGCGCAGGACATCGCTCAGGTGATGGCGAATGACCTTCTCCTGGTGAATGTAGTGTTGTACGGCGAGCGGGTGAATTTTGCGGCCGATAGTTATATGGTCATGGAACAGGCTGGCCGAACGGTGAAACCGGCCACGGTGCGATTC
>JACCYV010000123.1 GCA_013696305.1 Nitrospira sp. | reverse complement strand
GCGCTCAAGAATGGTTTTGCATAAATCAGTTTGCCTGACCCTGTCGAACCGAATCCCAGCGGAATTTTTTCTTCGCCCTGGCGCTCGACTTTAATGTCCGTTATGGGACCGGACGCGACCGGATACTGAGAGGCCGGAGCGGCTTCTGTTTGTCGTGGCATCACGCCTTCGCCTCGCTCGCGTTCCTGCAATCGTTTCTCCACCGCTTCGTCGACAAGTTTCTTAATATCCTCCGGGGTCATGTTTTCTGCCAACGCCGGCATGGCCGGTAAGCTAGCCAGAATGAGAGTCCCGAGGATTGCCCGCATCTTCATGGGATCCTCCATCCGAGAGTAAAGGTTGTGGATGACTCGGGACTCAAAAGGTCTCTGGTCTAGATGGAAACGCGTGTGTATGGTCGAAACCCCAGATATGTACCGGTAACGATGCCTCCTTTCGTAAGGCGAATCATGCTGTCACGGTGCCCCAGCCTTCAATTGACGTGAATGGGATCACGACGATGCGTTTGCACCGCTTGCACTTCAGTTCAAGCCCATGACCGCGAACTTTCGCGATGAGTTGCCCACACTCGCAACGAGTTTCACTGTTCTGGCAAGAAGAAGTCAGAGTATTGCGGGCAATCATGATGGAGAATGATTTAACAATGAAATTGAGAACGATTACTAATATCCCGATAGTGGTCGGAATGTCAAGCGTAGATTGACGGTCTCGGGGCAATGCTGCTCGCGTGCATTCCCTCTACCCGGCTACCTATAATTGCCTCATGCTGGAGGTTCTCTATCGCCATTCTGTCTGGCGGGGAAGGTCAAGATCTTGTGTTTCATCGGACTGGGGGGCGTCACGCAGGCGCTAACCGACTCTCAGCAGCGGATGCTCGGATGATTCTTTCCCAGGCCGAGCGGTCGCAGTAATTACCGGGGAGGGGGAAGACGGTTTGGTCCAGAGGTGCGTTATGTAGAACTGATGCACAGCAGACGGAGAGCGATACAGTGTGACAGTTGATGCAGACGACAAGGTTTATTCTTCCTGCTGGAGAGTTTGCGTCACACACGTGCAAATCAGATAGGGACCCTGTTGTCGATGGCAGCTCTCGTCTTCCTTTTCAATAGGCGACGAGCCGATTTATTGCCTGGGGACTTGCGGTTTGGCATTGATTCGCCCGCTATGGACGTATGATATTGATATCGAATGATCTCCCAGGAAGACACTCGCCTACAAGCAGAACATTCCATTCGAACGCATTACCCTGCGTTCGCGGGGAAGACACTGCCCCCTGTCATTCCTTTCCCTGCAGAAACGGAGACCCGGCTCTTTGAAGTTTTCCTATCCTTGATACTCACAGTATTTTCAGCGCCATCTCTGGTAGGAGTTTCGTCGTGCGAATGACCTACCCTCTTGCCATCAGAAGGTGTTGTTTAATCGTGTTGTTGCTCGGGCCGGGGTGCGCAGGGGATGGCTCTGGGGTCGCTCCTGTGGTCGTCAAGCGGACGCAGATGCACATGGGGACGCTGGTGACCGTAACGGCTGTCGCACTAAGCAGGCCGAGGGCACAAGAGGCGGCCGCAGCGGGATTTGAAGAGATTCATCGTTTGGAAGAGTTGCTCAGTACCTGGATCCCGACCAGCGAACTCTCACATGTCAACGCGGCGGCCGGCAGGGAAGCCATCCCTATCAGTCCCGATACAATGAATATTTTGGAAGCTTCGCTCGACATAGCTCGGTTGACGGAAGGAAACTTTAATATTCTCGTGGGTCCGGCAGTCGATGCATGGAGCGTCCTGGATCGACAGCAGGTTCCGTCTCGCGAGGCCTTGCAGGCGATTCGCCCGCTGACGGATCTGACAGCGCTCCGTCTTAACAAAATCCAAGGGACGGCCTATTTGGCCAAGACCGGAATGCGGGTGGATGTTGGGGGTATCGGGAAGGGATATGCCGCAGACATGGCCGTAACGGCGATGCAGAAGGCCGGAGCAACCGGGGGGGTCGTTGCCTTGTCCGGCGATATCAGGACTTTTGGCCGGCTTCCAGGCGGCAAGAAATTTCCTTTCGGCATTCGGCATCCGCGGCGCGAAGAAGCTGTGCTGGCGTTTGTGGATCTACAGAATGAAGCGATTTCGACAGCGGGGGACTATGAGCGGTATTTCGAGAGGGATGGGGTGCGGTACCATCACATTCTTGATCCGGTGACCTTGCAACCAGCGCGTGACTGCCAAAGTGTCACGATAGTGGCCCGTGATGGGGTGACGGCGGATGGGTTGGACACCGGAGTCTTTGTGATGGGGCGAGAGCGAGGACTGGCGCTGATCGAACGACTGCCGGGGGTCGGCGCGATTATCGTAGACCGTGCCGGCAAGGTTTGGATTTCCTCATATCTGAAAGGGAGGGTCAGAATCAATGATGGGAGCGAGTAATCCACCCGCCCGCCCGCGTCCGGCTCTTGGTTTAACCTCCGGCCAGCGGTATGGGATGTGGAGGGGATTGATTACGCTTGTTACGTTGTCGCTCGGGCTTATCGTGTGGACTGCCTGCGGTGCCGGTTTCAAATACTTTCAAGATGAGGTGAACGAAGCCACGCAAGCGATGGTCGGCGAGCGGTACGGGACGCCGCATAAGGTTCAGCCCTCTCCGGACGGCGGAGAAACCTGGACCTATTTCGAACGGGGCAGCGGGACGGCCGGCTTCAGTGGCCAAGCACGAGGGGGCGGTTGCCGGGCCTATGTTTTGACCTTCGATAAACAAACAATCTTGCGAGACTGGCAACAGCAGTCCTGTCATGGATAAAGCCAATGGTCTTTTCGTCAGAGGCGATAATTGAGGGGATCTGAATGGTCGCTTCGGAATTCTTTAATCGGCCTCGACAGCGCGATCCGCGAGGTCTGCCGGAGGATCTTCAGCGCAGCCTGATCAAGCACGTCATGGCCGCAACTTTTTGCGATAGCGACTGCGCGATGCGCCCCGCTTCTTCGATCACGATCCGCGTGATCACGCGACCTTCCAAGTGGTTCAGCCGGGATGTTGTTTCAGGGTTTCAATATGGCGCAGAAGCGAGTCCGCGAGCCACCCCTAGTCCGGTGTTTGGGTAACCGGAGTCGTCGTGGTCGATGCGGGAAGCCACGCGACCTTGAGACGGAATGGTTGCCGTCTTAAGCCCGATTGCTGGATCGGGCGAAATGCGGTAGTGCGGACGCATAAGAACCTTCCCCCTCCGGCGGTGCCGACTTCAGCTGTGAGCGTATGATTCTGTCCATGTGTCCGCCGGCACCCAGGTTGCGGAATGCTGACCGCTTGGTTCACGTGTTGATTTCTGCTGTTCGAGAGGAGGTCCTCAGTGAGGTGCTCCAGTGCCCTCTGGGATTTATGGTGGTGCGGAGTGAGAACTGTATCGGCAATGTGGTCGTCAGTCTCCATGAACATTGCGGTCAATGCTGTCACGGTCGTGGAAAGGAACGGCCTATCTTTGTGCTTGATAGACTGCTACGTCTCGTAGGCTCGGTCCCTTTCGAGAAAGCCACGGGCGCTTCGGGAGATGTGGGAACCGTCTGTGCCGGATGGGGATTGCGGTTATTGCCGCATCCCCATGAAATAAGGACGAAGGCGGTGCCAACCTGATTTTGGCCGTGAACAGTCCCGACAGGACGATGAGGCTGTCGTGCAGGCCCAATGAGACAATCCAGCGCTGATACCACGAGTCGGAGATACGCCGGGTCTACCGGCATGATGGACTGTCACAACCGAACAACCTCCAGACTCACGCATTGAAATCCCAATCCTCGTATCTCATCCACCACCGCGACAAATCGGTCCAATACAGTGACTTTGTCGGCCCGCACGACGACCAGAGACTCGCGCGGGTGCGTCAGGAGAACAGTTTTGAGCCCGTCCGCCGGAATCGGCCGGTCATTCAAAAAGAGTTCTCCGTTCGCTGTCAGCGTGACGACGACGGGCACATCTTTGCGATCCCCGGCCTCCTTCGCCTTTGCAAGATTCACGGGTATCTGGCCCGTGCTGATAAA
>JACCYV010000091.1 GCA_013696305.1 Nitrospira sp. | reverse complement strand
GAGGTCGCGCTGGTATCCGCAAAGCTAAACCCGGTGGCACGGGATTCATTGAAGGTGCGAGGGGTATAGTTGACTACCGTATCGGCTAGTCCGCCGGTTTTTCTCACTATGGGAACAGTCCCGTACCGGAGACTATACAACTGGCTGAGTCCGCAAGGCTCATAACGGGACGGCATGATAAAGATGTCCGCCCCGGCTTCAATTCGATGGGCCAATCCTTCATCAAACACATTGCGTAACGCGACTCTCCCTGAGTAACGATCCGCTAACTCACGCACTTCCTGTTCATAGTGGGCATCCCCCGTCCCCAGTATGACCACCTGAACATTGAGTTCCATGAGTTCTGGAATGATCTCGATAATCAGGTCAATGCCTTTTTGACTCGTCAAACGGGCAATGACCCCCAGAAGCGGAACTTTCTGCTGCGGGAGTCCCAGCTCCTGCTGAAGCACTTTCTTACACCGTGCCTTCCCGGACATGTCGGACCGTGAATAGGCCGCAGGTACGTGTGCATCCTTGGCAGGATTCCAAATCTCCGTATCAATTCCATTCACAATGCCATGGAGCAGCTCCTTGCGCGTACGAATGACGCCATCAAGACCACACCCGTACTCGGCTGTTTGAATCTCATAGCTGTAGGTCGGGCTCACCGTGGTTAAGAGATCGGCAAAGACAATGCCTCCCTTCAATAGATTGACAGCCCCGTAAAACTCGAGCGTGTCAGGCGTGAACAATCGCGGGGACAATCCCGTCAGCGCAAAATTCTCAGCCGGAAATAGGCCCTGATATCCGAGATTGTGAATGGTTAAGACGCTACGAACGCTGCTGAGCGAGGCCTTCGCATGATAGGTCGTCCGTAAATACACCGCGCACAGAGCACTTTGCCAATCGTGCAGATGCAGAACGTCAGCTTGCCACCGGTCTTTCTCGCCGAAGTGAACCAACAATTCCATCACTGCTCGGCAGAAAAATACGAACCGGTCCAGATTGTCCGGATAATCCAGACCAGCCTCTTGATACAGCCCTGGCCGAGCAAAATACGGGTCATGCCGAACGACAAACACACGCAGGTGTCCGAGCACCAAGTTTCGAGAATTCGGGTCGACGATCTCCTGAATCCGAGTTTCAATCAGACCATGGCCGGTCGGGACCGACAGCCAGGCATAGTTCGTCATCTGATAGCCCAGTGCCTCGACCTGCCGATAACAGGGAAGGATCACACAGACCTCGTGGCCGAGCTTGGCAAACTCGATGGCCAGTGCACCGACGACATCGGCGAGCCCGCCGGTTTTGGCATAGGGCACGACCTCCGACGACACCATGCAAACCTTAAGGGAACGATGATCCTGAGTTGATTTCATATGAAGGAGGGATCTCAACTACTTCAAGGCGGGTGACGATTCGAGTCTCGTCTTGAATTGCGATTCGTACTTCCACGTCTTGCCGACGGCATGGACCTTCTCGGCCGTCATCGCTTCGTGATACACCAGCGCGTCATCAAGAAATACCAGGTACCGGCCACGATCCGCATAGGCTAAGAACAACGCATCTCCGGCCGCCAATCCGGTTTCCCACCCCTGGGGTGATTCTCCGAGCGCCATGCGTGTCTGCGGGATCAATCGTCCATCCTGCATGCCGAAGAAATGAGTAAATTGCTGCTGGGTATACGTGGGCTGCCCCCAGCTCTCGACAAAGGCCCTCGGAGTCAGTTGATGAATTCGAAAGTCACCATCCTGCACCCATCGTTTCTGCTGGTCGAACGATGGCATTCCCGCGCAGGCCACAGCCAGGACTCCGATAAGGAGCCACCATCCCCTGGTGACGCACCGTCCTGAATTCATGCCGCGGTCCCTCTCTATAAGTTTAGAGCAATCGTTTGGACTTTTTTTCCACTGGCTTCACCGGCTGACACACATCGCACTGGCACAACCGCCGTAAGAAGGCATACGAATAGAGGCCGGTGTCATGGCCGTCACTCCAAGTGAACTGGAATGCATATCGTCCGACCGGTTGTACATCCTGAAGCATGATTACGATGGGCACGTCATCCGGTTTCAGACGAAGTTCACCGGTCCATTCATCCGTGCAGGCGGCGCAAGGGCAGCGCTGGCGGAGATATCTGACGGGATAGATAGCCTTGTGGCCATCGCTCCACGTGATACCCAACACGCCCTTCTCCAGCCATTCCATATCGGTGGGTTCGAGCACGATCTCATTCATAGAAGTCACCGCTTCCCTCATCGTTCTCATTACATAAAAAATCTGCCCGACCCCACATCCAACGCATCTTATGCCGGACTCACGCCGGCCAGAAAATCCACCGGCGGGAGTCGCCGCCCCGCTACGACCGTGACATAACTCTCGATAGCCGACTCGACTTCGGCCCGCACTTGACCGACCGCGTGCAAACGACTCAGAAGAGACGGCTGCATGTGCAAGGCCTGCTGAAGAAACGCCACGCTTCCTCGAGACAATGCCGTACAACGAAACGGCTGCCGGCTCGCGCACCGCTCGCAGACCATCCCCCCCGCAATCGGTGAAAACTGAGGGAGCGGGCTCCGATGCCCTTGACCACAGGTCGCGCATTGCTCGGTTTGAGGTCGAAAGCCGGTGAGACCCAATAATCGAATCTGAAACAGCAGTGTCGTCCACGCCGCATCCCGACTCTCCAACAGTGTGCGCAATCCCGACTCTAACAGCTCAAATACCCGTGGCTCGGCATCGCCGTCTGCCATGACCGCGCTTACCAAGTTAACCATGCGCCCTGCCGCAGCCATTAAGGTCAAATCGCTGCGAAACTTGGCAAAAGACTCATCCAGTGCGACTTGCGAAATCCGATACAGTGAATCGCCAGGCTTCTCAAAGAGATCCAGTTGACAGAGGGTAAAGGGTTCGATCATGCCGCCCAACCGGCTCTTCAACCGACGCGCGCCACGCGCGACTCCGCGCAGTTTTCCCAAGCGCATCGTATAAAATGTGACAATGCGGTCGGCATCGCCCCATTTTCGGCTATGCAGCACAATGGCGGCAGTTTTCACCAATGGCATCTCACCACCCACGGTCGAGGAGCACATCGGAGAGAAGGAGCACACACCCGTCGCTACCGAATTTGCTCAAGGAATACCGTCGCCAGTGTGAGGTAAATGGCAATACCGGTAATGTCGTTGGCCGTGGTCACGAAAGGACCCGCGGCGACGGCGGGGTCCACCCCCATTCGTTTCAACACGATCGGCATCACCGTAGCCATGCTCGTCGAGACGAGAAAGGCCGTAATGAGCGACACCCCCACGACCATGCCGAGAAATACCTGATGCCACAACCACCCGACAACGGTCAACATCAGACTACAGACAATGCCCATCAGAAACGCAATCTTGGCTTCACGAAAGAAAATCTTCCAGACGTCCGTGAGTTCCACGAGGCCGGTGGCAAGTCCTCGGATGATGAGCGTGGAAGACTGAAGCCCCACGTTGCCGCCCATGGCGGCGATGACGGGAATGAAACTGACGATAGCCACTACTTCCTGTATCGTATACCGGAACATCCACAACAGCATGCCGGACAACAGGCTTCCCACGAGATTCGTGAACAGCCACGGAAGCCGGACCCGCGCAGCGGCAATGCTCGACGACTTGAACATCGAATCTTCTTCGATGGCCCCGGCCATTTTCAGCATGTCTTCGGTCGCTTCTTCCCGAATGACATCCACGACGTCGTCCACGGTAATAATCCCGACCAGTTTCCCGTCTTTCTCCACCACCGGAATAGCCAGAAGATTATAACTCGCGACCTGGCGCGACACTTCTTCCTGATCCATGTCCACGGCCACACTGATCAGATCCCGTGTCATAATATTTTTGAGCGGGGTCGCCGGAGGGACCGTCAATAACTGTCGGAGCGATAACACCCCCACGAGCCGGTCTTCCTTGTCCGTCACATAAATGTAGAACACCATTTCGGCGTCGGTGGCCTGCTGCAGGCGGCGAATGGCTTCCTGGGCCGTGGCATCTTCGGAGAGGGCAAAAAACTCGGTCGTCATGATGCCGCCGGCCGTGCCTTTAGGATACTTCAACAGGTCGGCGATTTCCGTGGAATCCTCCGTCCGCATCAGCGCAAGAATCTCCTTCGCGCGATCGGTCGGAATCACACTTAAGATATAGGCGATGTCATCCGACCCGAGGTCTTTCAACAACCAGGCGGCATCAGAAGGCAGCATATCGGACAGCACCAAAGTGATGCTGTCGCCATCCAACTCGCTGAGCACTTGCCCTCGTTTGACATCTCCGCGCACCAACTCGAAGATTTCGCGTTTTTCTTTTAATGAAGAGAGATGGTTGACGACGTTGGCGATATCCGCCGGGTGCATGCGCGCCAGCATTTTCGCCAAATTGGTGATGGCACCGCGACGCAACAGTCGCTGGATAGAGACCAACCGCACGTCGGGCTTGGCATGGCCACCGGCTGGAGGGTCGCGGGGCACATCTTTCCCCGGCGGCTCTTTTTCAGGAAGTCGCGCAGGTTCTGGCGGGTGGATCGTCACGTCGTTAATAACCTAACTCCGCGAGGGTTTCTTCGTCCTCTCGCCACGATTCTCGCACCTTCACCCACAACTTCAAAAACACCTTCATTCCGAACAGCCGTTCCATATCTTCCCGCGCCGCCGTTCCCACAGTCTTGAGACGCTCGCCGTGCTTCCCAATGATAATGCCTTTTTGTGACTCCTTCTCAACCAGCACGACGGCACCGATCTTGGTGATTTTCTTGGTTTCCTGAAACTCCTCGATCTCAACTGCCACCGAGTGGGGCACTTCTTCGTACGTCTGCTGGAGAATTTTTTCACGGATCAGCTCGGCCGCCAGCGTCCGCATCGACTGATCCGTCACCACATCTTCGCTGTAGGTGGCTTCACCTTCCGCCAAGAGCGAGACGGTCACCGTTAACAAACGATCGACATTATCCGCCGTTTCCGCCGATACCGGAACCATTTCCGTCCAGGGAAAGATCCGCTGATAGTGATCCATCAAAGGAAGGATCCGGGACTTATTCACCAGATCAACTTTATTGATCACCAGCACGACCGGACGCGCCTGCTGGGCGACCGCCTTCCGCACATGCTCGATCACCGCCAAATCGCCGGGGCCCGGCTGAGACGTGGCCTCGACGACGATGTACAGCACATCCGCATCGTCAAAGGTATCCAGGGTCGTACGCACCATGCGGCGGTTCAGCAAGTGATGAGGCTCGTGAAACCCGGGCGTGTCGAGGAACACAATTTGAGCGCCCTCGACATGGGCCACCCCTAAAATCCGCATCCTGGTCGTTTGCGGCTTGTCCGAGACAATCGCAATCTTTTCCTTTAGCAGGCGATTGAGGAGCGTTGATTTCCCGACATTCGATCGCCCGATGATGGCCACACTGCCAAACTTCATGGCGTCTTCACCGTTGGAAATCGTTCTTTTTCTCCGACCGGGGCGAGTTGATACACCGTCTCTCCTTTCCGCACATAGCCTAACCGTTCCCGAGCCAATTCCTCGATGCGAGTCGTATCGTACTGGACACGATCCAGATCTGTTCGCAACTCGCTGTTCAGCCGTTGCAGATCGGACAGCTCCCGATCGAGCTGTTCCGCATGGTCGCGCAGATGGAGATACCGCGAAATTCCCATTTCACCGAACAGCAGCGTTCCCATCATCAGCAATAGCGCCCCAAGTCCCACCCACTTCCCGGCGGAATAGAGCTTCCGCTGCCAATCCAACCAGTTGCGACCACGGTTCGGCTTAATCATAGCGATGATGACGTCCTTGATGGAACCGCCGCACGCCCCCGGTAGACAGCCGCCGCACCCAGTTCATCCTCAATCCGAAGGAGCTGATTATATTTCGCGACACGATCCGTCCTGGACAAGGAGCCGGTCTTGATCAGGCCACTGTTCGTTGCCACCGCCACGTCCGCAATGGTCGTGTCTTCCGTTTCGCCGGACCGATGCGAAATGATCGCCGTGTAGCCCGATCGTTTGGCGAGCTCAATCGCATCCAGAGTCTCCGTCAGCGTGCCGATCTGATTGAGCTTGATCAGAATCGAATTCCCGATTCCCTCGGCAATCCCCTTGGAAAAGATCTCGACGTTGGTGACAAAAATGTCGTCGCCGACCAATTGTACGCGTTTGCCGAGCTTTTCCGTCAGGATCTTCCAGCCCTTCCAATCCAGCTCGCTCAAGCCATCCTCGATGGACAGGATCGGATAGCGATCCAACAACTTGCCGTAATACGCGACCATGTCTTCCGAGGAGCGTTCGGGATTCTTCTCGGCCTCCAGTAGATATCGGCCCTTCTTGTAAAACTCGCTGGCCGCGGAATCCAGCGCCAACGCGATATCCTGACCGGGACGGTAGCCGGCGGCCTCAATCGCTTCCATGATCAATGCCAGCGCCTCTTCGTTGGACTGCAGATCCGGCGCGAATCCCCCCTCATCCCCGACCGCCGTACTCAATCCCTTTTTCTTCAGTAAAGCCTTCAGAGTATGAAAGACTTCCGTAGCCATGCGCAACGCGTCGCTGAATCGGGCAGCGCCCACCGGCATGATCATGAATTCTTGCAGGTCGAGACGGTTATCCGCATGGGCCCCGCCATTGATTATATTCATGAGCGGTACCGGCAACACCCGCGCATTCGTCCCGCCGAGATAGCGATACAACGGTTGTCCCGTCTCATTCGCCGCGGCCTTCGCCACTGCCAACGATACCCCGAGAATGGCATTGGCCCCCAGCTTCCCTTTGGTTTTCGTTCCATCCAGCGCAATCATCGAGTGATCCACTGCGACCTGATCCAAGGCTTCCATCCCAAGCAGTTTTGGCGCAATGGTTTTGCTCACATTCGAGACGGCCTTCGACACGCCCTTCCCCATCCAGTGCTTCTTGTCACCGTCGCGCAACTCAATCGCTTCCTTTTCACCGGTCGAGGCGCCGGAAGGCACCGCGGCGCGCCCATGCGCGCCGCTTTCCAGAAACACCTCCACTTCCACGGTGGGATTGCCTCGTGAATCAATAATCTGCCGGGCCTTCACATTTGCGATTCCGCTCATGCTCGTCTTCTCCTCCGCAACCGGGTACTGTTTGAAAACCATGACTGCTCGCTCTATATAGCGAGTTCTGTTCGACCCATCATGTCATCGATGAACTCCACCTGATGCAGCCGAGGTGCCTTTTACTACGCGCGCCAACGAGAGACTTGTGATGCTGGGCGCTGATCGAGCAAGGCAATGCCTCAGCCTAACGCCTTCTTCAGCAGCTCATTCACCTTCCCCGGGTTCGCCTTCCCGCCGGAGGCCTTCATCACCTGCCCGACGAGGAACCCTAGGACCTGCTGCTTGCCTTCCTTGAATTGCGCCACTTGTGAAGGATTCTTTCCCAAGACTTCCTGAATGATGGTCACGAGAGCCCCTTCGTCCGAAACCTGGGTAAGCCCCTTTTCTTGGACAATCTGCGCGGGCGCCTTTCCCGAGGCATAGACGTCCGGAAAGATCTCTCGGGCCACTTTGAGGCTGATCATGCCCTGATCCACGAGCATCAGCAACTCGACCAACCGCTCAGGCGTCACCGGTGAAGCGTCCGCCGAGATCCCGGAGTGATTCAATTCGCGCAGCAATTCCCCCATCACCCAGTTGCTCACCGTCTTGGGATGCGGATACAGCCCGACGCAAGCTTCGAAGTACAGGGATAAGGCTTTGCTGGACGTGAGAATCCCCGCGTCATACTCGGGCACCTCGTACTCCGTGATAAACCGCTGCTGCTTCGTCGAAGCCAGCTCGGGCAGCGCCTGACGCAATTGTTCGATCCATTCAGCCGAAATCTCCAATGGAACCAGATCGGGGTCCGGGAAATAGCGGTAATCGTGCGCCTCTTCTTTGCTGCGCATCACCGCGGTCTCACCACGATCAAGGTTCCAGAGGCGTGTCTCCTGATAAATCTTCCCGCCTTCATTCAGCACCTTGGTTTGCCGCTTGATTTCGTAGTCCACGGCATCCTTGACGAACTTGAACGAGTTGATATTCTTGAGTTCGACCTTCGTCCCGAAGGCCGCCTGGCCCACCGGACGTAACGAAAGATTCGGTTCACACCGAAAACTCCCTTCCTCCATGTTCCCGTCACAGACATCGAGATACATCAGAAGGTCGCGCAGCGACTTGAGATAAGCCACCACCTCTTCCGAGGAGCTCAGGTCCGGCTCAGTCACGATTTCAAGCAAGGGCGTCCCGGCACGATTCAGATCTACCAGGCTCATGCCGCTGCCGGCCTCATGTAAGTTTTTCCCCGCATCTTCTTCCAAATGTGCCCGAGTGATGCGGACACGCTTTTGGCTTCCCGCGACGGTGATGTCAATCCAGCCCTGTTCACAAATCGGTGATTCGTATTGCGAGATCTGATAGCCCTTCGGTAAATCGGGGTAAAAATAATTCTTGCGGGCAAACCGATTGTGCATACCGATCGTGCCGTTCAGCGCCAACCCGGCACGGACCGCCATTTCCACAGCCTTCTCGTTGATGACCGGCAGCGTCCCCGGCATGCCCAGACAGACCGGACACGTCTGCGAATTGGCCGTGAGGCCGAACATGGTCCCGCAAGCACAAAACAGCTTCGACTGGGTGCGCAATTGGGCGTGCACCTCTACGCCGATGACGACTTCGTACGCCACGCCTATCCCTGCTCATCCTTGGTGAGATGCTCGCGCTCTCGCCGCATCGCTTCCCGTCCGGCATCGAACGCATCCTGCAAGACCGTTTTTTTGGATTCAAGAAAGTCCCGCCCTTCTTCCACAGCGCCTTCGAACCGCTCGCCGGCCTCTCCCACAAAATCACGCAGTCCATCCTCGGCGCGGCGGGCATACCCACGCAACAGCGTGCGCGATTCCTCTCCGGTTCGTGGCGCCAGTAAGATGGCCGCCACGGCACCCAACGCCGCTCCGCTCAAAAACCCTAACAAGACGGCTGCTGACGATGGACCTTGGTTATTCGCCATTGTGATACCCTCCCTCCTTGAAGCGTTCTATGGCCACATGTTTCGCAGCTTTCAGGCCTGCAAACACACTCGCCACATTGGCCAGCCATGAACTCCCCGAGCCTCGCACGAGATTATGGACCTGATTCACCGATGCGCCCACCTCTCCCATAGCGTGAATAGGACTGCGGCATGCTCGACCCCGTCCGTGCGTGGCCGGTCACATCGTTCAGATTTTGACTCATGGCTCGCAATTCGGCGATCAGAGTCGGCAGCTCGCTACTTAGTCTCGTCACGAGCTGCTCCGACTCAGCCGCCGTCTTTCGAATTTGAATCAGCAGCGGGACAAGATAGCCCACGAGAACCGCAAAGGCGACCGCCACCAGAATTGCGGCCACGTCAACGATCATCGCACCCCCCGATGATTCACCGAATCGCCGGTTTCTTCGCACGCCATGTCGTCGCCTGCTCGTAGGCATGCGCCCCTCGTAACAGGGTCTCTTCCTCGAACGGCCGGCCGATCAACTGCAAACCGATCGGCAATCCCGCCCGGCTGAATCCACAGGGAAGCGCGATCGCCGGCAGCCCCGCCAGATTTGCCGAAATGGTAAAGATGTCGGACAAATACATCTGCAACGGATCCTGGGCCTTCTCACCGAACTTGAACGCCGGCGTGGGGGTCACTGGAGTCACAATCAGGTCCACCGTCTGGAACGCCGCCTCAAATTCTCGACGAATCAAGGTCCTCACCGCCTGCGCCTTCCCATAGTACGCATCATAGTAGCCAGCGCTGAGGACATAGGTCCCGAGCATAATCCGGCGTTTGACTTCGGGTCCAAACCCTTCCGCTCGGGTCTTGAGGTACATCTCGAGGAGATCTTTACTCTCTGCTGCACGCAAGCCGTACTTCACCCCGTCGTACCGGGCTAAGTTCGAACTGGCCTCGGCGGTGGCAATCACATAATAGGTCGCCACGGCCGCATCGGTCGTCGGCAACTTGATCTCGCGAATGTCGGCGCCCAGTTCTTGAAGGGTTTCAATGGCCCCACGAACCGCCTGCTCTACTTCAGGATCAAGGCCGTCGATGAAGTACTCGGCGGGCACACCCACCTTCAGCTTTCTCAAGTCTTTTCTTTTGAGCGCCTTGAGATAATCCGGAACCGGCACATTGGCCGAGGTCGAGTCGCGTGGATCGTGACCCGCAATGACCCCGAGCAGAATGGCGGCGTCGGTCACATCTTTCGTAATCGGCCCGATTTGATCCAGCGACGAAGCGAAGGCCACCAATCCATAGCGGGAGACACGACCGTAGGTCGGCTTCAGTCCCACCACGCCGCAGAAAGCCGCCGGCTGGCGAATAGAACCGCCGGTGTCCGATCCCAAGGCCGCGACACATTCGTCAGCCGCCACCGCCGCAGCCGATCCGCCGCTCGATCCTCCCGGAACGGTCTGGACGTTCCACGGATTGCGGCTGGCACCGAATGCAGAATTTTCAGTGGAGGACCCCATCGCGAATTCGTCCAGGTTCGTTTTACCGAGCAGCAGATAATTTTGCGCCCGCAGTTTGGCGACGACAGTCGCGTCATAGGGCGGAACGAAGGTTTCGAGCATCCGGGAGGCGCAGGTGGTACGCACGCCTTCCGTGCAGATATTGTCCTTCACGGCCAGGGGCATGGCCATCATCGGCACTGTCTTGCGCCAGCCCTTCAAGGCCTGGTCGAGCTTCTCTGCCTGTTCGGTGACGGCGTCCTTGCACTGCGTGACGTAGGCCTTTATTTTCGGTTCGACATGGGCCACCCGCAGGAAGTAGGCACGGACGATTTCTGTGGCCGTCACATCTCCGGCCGTAAATTTCCGCTGCAATTCCGCCAGCGTCAGTTTGTATATCGACATCAGCGCTTCGTGACCTTACGAGCAATCCGGTTTTTCGCATCGACCAGGACGATTTTGGGCTTGTGTCGTTTGATTTCCTGGTCGCTATAGTACTCGTAACAGAAAATGATGATCTGATCCCCGACCGCCGCTTTCCGGGCGGTCGGCCCATTCAACACGATCTCGCCCCGCCCCCGTTTTCCCTTCATGGCGTAGGTCATGAATCGCTCGCCGTTGTTGAGGTTGGAACACACAATGGCTTCATAGGGCAGAATGCCTGCGGCGTCCAGGAGGTCTTCATCCACGGTGAGACTACCTTCGTACTCAAGACAGGCCTCGGTAACCTTCACACGATGGATTTTTGACCGTAACATTTGTCGAAACATAGCGTTACCTTATCTCCTTGCCCATTTACGATTCCTGGATGATCTTCGGCACTCGGAAGCCATGTGCTTCCGCATCGGGAGCGTTCACCACTGCCTGGTCGTGCGTGAGGGACGCCTGCGCTTGATCCGGACGAAACACATTGACCTGTCCCAACACGGTGGACGTCGGTTCTACGCCCTCCGTCGGAAAGGTCTTAAGCTTCTGCACATAGGCCACGATCTGGTTCAACTGCTGCGAAAAAGCCGCCGTCTCGGCCTCGGTCATCGCCAGCCGGGCCAGCTTCGCCACTTTCTCGACTTCCTGCTTTGTTATTTCCATCGCACTCTCCCGTTTCGTTGAGGATGTTCAAAATGGTCTTCCAGCAAGGCCGCAGGAAGCTAGGCGACGAGGCGTACCCTCTGAGGTATGTCGCAGGATGCTGAGCGACCGAGAACGCCGTTGGAAGCCATTTTCAACGTCCGACTACTCCACCGTCACGCTCTTCGCCAAATTGCGCGGCTGATCTACATCTTCTCCGCGCAGCACGGCAATGTGATACGCCAGCAGTTGCAACGGGATCGTGAAGAGAATAGGCGACAGCAGGGGGTGCACATCGGGAATCGTAAAAACCGCGTCGGCAATCTTGCCCAACTCCCGCTCACCTTCGGCCACAAATGCAATGACCGGGGCTCGGCGCGCCTTCACCTCCATAAGATTGCTGACGGTCTTTTCATACAACCGGTCCCGGGGGGCCAACACCACCACCGGCATATCCTTGTCGATCAACGCGATCGGCCCATGCTTCATTTCCCCCGCGGCGTATCCTTCCGCATGGATGTAGGAGATCTCTTTGAGTTTGAGCGCACCTTCGAGCGCGATCGGATAGTTGATCCCGCGCGCCAAAAACAGGAAATCCGGTTTCTTGTAATAGCGCTTGGCAATCGCCACAATCTCGGCCTCCCGGCCAAGCACATGTTTCACCAATGCCGGTAGCGTGACTAAGCGGTCCAACCAGGCCTTCCCGTCCGCCATGTTGAGCACGCCCCGCACACGCCCCAAATGCAATGCCAGCATATACAGGGCCGCCAGCTGACTGGTAAAGGCTTTGGTCGAAGCTACGCCAATCTCGGGTCCACAATGCGTATACAACACACCATCGGACTCACGCGCCAGAGTGCTACCCACGACATTCACGATCGACACGACGCGCGCGCCCTTTTGTTTCGCCTCGCGGGCCGCGGCTAAGGTATCGGCCGTTTCCCCGGACTGCGAGATGGTGATAAACAGGTCGTTCTTTTCTATCAGGGGATCGCGATAACGAAACTCACTGCCGATATCGACTTGCACCGGTGTTCGAACCATCTCTTCAAAAAGGTACTTACCGACCAGTCCCGCATGCCAACTCGTGCCACAGGCCACAATCCAAATTTGGCCGACCTCGGCGAACTGCTTCGGTGTCAGTCCGATGTCCGGCAAGTCGGCCTCGCCGCTCTCATAGGAATAGCGGCCGCGGATGGTATCCAGAATCGTCTGCGGCTGTTCATGAATTTCCTTCAACATGAAGTGCGGATAGCCGCTTTTCTCAGCGGCCGACGCATCCCAGGTCACGGTCGTCTTTTTGCGCTTCACGGCTCGCCCATCGAGATCGGTAAATACGCTCTCTCTCGCCGTCACCTCGACGACGTCGCCTTCTTCAAGAAACGTCACGTCCCGCGTGTAGGAGAGCATCGCCATGACATCCGATCCCACAAAGGACGCATCGGCAGTCCGACCGATCACCAGCGGACAACCGGATCGGGCAGCCACCACCAGACCTGGCTCACGATCAGAAATCACCGCGAGGGCATAACTGCCGCGAATCTCCTTGGCCGTCGCGCGCACCGCGTCCGCGAGGCGAAGGCCATCCTTCTTCATATGTGTGTCGATCAAATGCGCGACCACCTCAGTGTCGGTTTCGGACTGAAACTTGTAGCCGTCTTTGATCAGACGCTGTTTAAGCTCCACGTAGTTTTCGATGATCCCGTTATGCACGAGGACACAGCTCTCGGAGCGATGCGGGTGCGCATTTTGCTCGGAAGGCTTGCCGTGTGTCGCCCAGCGCGTATGTCCAATCCCGCACATCCCAGCAATGTGCTTCTGCTCCAGCGACTTTTGGAGATTGACCAATTTGCCGACACTCCGGCGAATCTCGATCTTTGCTCCATGCTGGATCGCCACGCCGGCTGAGTCATAACCCCGGTATTCCAGCTTCGACAGCCCGTTCAATAAGATTGGAACCGCGTCTTGATGTCCCACGTAGCCAACGATGCCACACATAGGTCCTCGTTACCTCCGCTTGGTGCGTTGAACCGCCGGTTGTTTTTTCTTCCCGGGTCTTCTCGAACCCTTCACCTTCTTCGCGCTCTTCAAACCTGTTGCCCCAGGAGCCGGAGCGGCCGTCTCCCCGCTCTGTAATGCCCGTCGCCGAGCCGCCCACCCCTCACGCGTGACCTGAGGCACCCGCGAGAGGACCAGTGCATCCGCCGGTACGTCCTGCGTCACGGTGGTACCGGCTGCGATAATGGCGCCTGATCCGATCGTGACAGGGGCGACCAATTGCACATCACTCCCGATGAACACCTGGTCCCCGATCACCGTCAGAAATTTTTTCCATCCATCATAGTTGCAGGTAATCGTCCCTGCCCCGAGATTCACCCCCTTGCCGATTCGCGCATCGCCGAGATAGCTCAGATGATTCGCCTTTGATCCCGCGCCCAGTTCGGCCTTCTTCATCTCGACGAAATTCCCGACCTTCGCTGTGCGTCGCACGATGGCGCCGGGCCGCAGATGCGCAAAGGGTCCCAGGTGGGCCTCGTCCTCGACCTGCGCCTCTCGCAAGACGCAGTGATCAAGAATCTCCACCCGGTCACCGATGGTGCAGTCGGTAATACGCGAGCCGGAGTGCACGACCGTTCCCTCACCGATCACGGTTCGACCTTCCAGCGCCACGTTGGGATAGAGCACGGTGTCGCGGCCGATCGTCACATCGGCATCAATCCAGGTCGAGGAGGGTTCCCGCATCGTCACGCCGGCTTCCAGCCACCGCTCACGAATCCGTTGACGAATCACGCCTTCGGCCTCCGCCAATTGCAGGCGACTGTTGATCCCCAATCCTTCGTCGATCGCGCACAGACGCAACGCCGCTACGGTACGCCCCTGCTGCACGGCCATCTGTACGATATCGGTCAGGTAATACTCACCTTGCGCGTTGCGGGGATCCAGCTTGTCCAGAGCCGGAAAGAGAAAGTCGCCGTCGACGACATAGGTCCCGACATTGATTTCACGCACGCGTCGTTCGTCCTCGGACGCATCTTTATCTTCGACGATGGTCTGCACCGCATTGTCGGCCGCCCCCTGCAACCACTCATCGCGACGACGGCGAAGAACGCGTCCATACCCCGACGCATCATCGAGCACGGCGGTCAGCAGGGTCACCGAGGCGCGCTGTGCATCATGCATCGCCAACAGCTCGCGCACCGTCGCTTCGGTGAGCAGCGGCGTGTCCCCGTTGAGAATCACGTATCGCGACGGCTTGCGGTGCGGATCGCCGGTGAACAGGAGGCGCGCTTGCAACACGGCATGCCCCGTCCCCAATTGCCGGGCCTGTTCAGCCACCGCCACCAGCCCCCCCACACCTTCGACGACCTTCCGAACGTCAGCCCCTTGATGTCCGATCACGACTGCCACACCCTGCTCCGCCAAACGAACGGCAATATCGACGACATACAGCACCATCGGTCGTCCCGCCACCGGATGGAGCACCTTGGCCACGGCCGACTTCATACGCTTGCCGAGTCCCGCCGCCATAATGATAACGCCGAGCCCGGCAAGCGAGGACGCTGACGCGTTGCGATGCACCGGATCAGTCATTGGGCCTTCACCATGAAAAATAGGTTCGGTCGTTGTTGCCGTCGATCAATGTCACGATCAGCCGACCTGCACACCTGGATCAGGTTGCTTGATAGTCGACCACTTCTTTCCACTCGCGTGCCAGGCGGCACCCGATGGAGGAGTCGGTGTGTACAGTCCCCCGGAGACAATCAACTTCATCGCTTCCTCAACCGTGATATCCACGGCAATCACCTCCCCCTCCGGAACCAGCAGGAAATATCCTGACGTGGGATTTGGCGAGGTCGGCACATACACATGAACGAGCGGATCCGGCGAGAGCTGCTGCAATTCGCCCTTCGTCACACCGGTCACAAACGCAAAACAGTAGTGGCCGTTTTTAGGAAATTGAATCAAGACCACGCGGCGATAGGTCTCGCGTTCCGCGAAGGACAGAATGTCCATCATCGACTTGATGGTGGAATAAATCCCGCGCACGACCGGAACACGGTTGAGTAAATTCTCCCACTGTCGCACGACCTGGCGGCCAATAAAGTTCGTCGCCAGGAGTCCGGTCACAAAAATGAGCAGAACCAGCGCGACAATTCCCAATCCCGGCACATAATAGTCAGGAGTGACCAGGCGAGCAGTGGCATTTCCGAGAATTCCATCCAGGCTGACAAACAGCGTCTTCAGAATCAGGACGGTCCCCCAGAAGGGAATCATGACCAGCAAACCGGTCAGGAAATAACGCTTTAATGAGGCCTTCAACATGTGCGGCTGAGGGGTCCCTGGTAGAGCGACATGATACTGGTCTTGCACTAATCGTCGCAAGCCTTTTCTTGCTATTTTCAAGCACTTGGAATAGGATTCGGCCCTTCCTTCTCCCTGGATTTCTGGACTGAATGATGACTCAACGCAGGCAACACCCCCGAGGCCTGTTCATTACGCTTGAGGGCATCGAAGGGTGCGGCAAGTCGACCCAGGCCAAGCTACTCGGCGAGTTTCTGCGGAGCGAAGGGTACGTCACCGTGGAGACTCGAGAACCAGGGGGAACCCCGCTCGCCGAAAAAGTCCGCTCGGTGCTCCTGGATCGTGCGAGTGAACCGATTGCACCTGAGACCGAAGCTTTCCTGATCTTCGCCGCCCGGCGCCAACATGTGATGCAGGTCATCGAACCAGCCCTGACGAAAGGCGCGATCGTTCTCTGCGATCGTTTCAGCGACTCGACCCTGGCCTATCAGGGATACGCGCGAGGATTAGATCTCGCCATGCTCCGATCACTCAACCGCATCGCCACCCTCGCGATCATACCGGACCTGACGTTGGTCTTCGATCTCCCCGTTGCCACCGGACTGGCGCGGCGACGATCGGCACCCATCCAGAATCGACTCGACCGTGAGTCTCTTCAGTTCCATCGAAAAGTGCGCGCCGGCTTTCTCGACCTGGCGAAGCGTCATCCCGGGCGAATGAAGGTGGTGGCTGCAGGGGCCGCACTAGAGAGGGTCGCCCGCGCCGTCGCACAGGCCGTCGCGCCAATGCTCAGCAAGCACCGCCGCGGCGCAGCGGAAGACTCGCCGTCACCACGTATCTCCTCACCTCATTTCTCACAGGCCCGCCATGCCCTTCGCTGATATCATCGGACATGACCGGGCCAAAGTGCTGCTCAGGTCGGCGATCGTGCAGGACCGTCTTGCCCATGCCTATCTCTTCCATGGCGACGATCGAATCGGTAAACGCCTCCTGGCCGTGCGCTTAGCGCAAGCACTGCTCTGCGAAACGTTGCCGGCCGATCACGCGCCGGAAGCCTGTGGCGCCTGTCGCGCCTGTCGCCAGGTAGACGCGCACACCCATCCCGATTTTATGATGATCGAGCCGGATCGCGAGCAAGCCCATCCTCAGATCAAGATCGAACTGATCCGAAACATCGAGCATCAGGTGATCTATCGTCCGCTGATCGGCGATCGCAAGATCTGTTTGATCGACGACGCGGATCGCATGACTATCGGCGCCGTCAATGCGCTGCTCAAAACGCTGGAAGAGCCGCCAGACCACAGCCTGTTCGTCTTGATCTCCAGTAGACCCTATGTTCTGCCGGCCACCATCCGTTCCCGATGCCAAGCCTTACGACTCACGGCACCCGCGCAAACCCAAGTGGAAGCTGCCGTCATCTTGAAACGGGAGCTTCCGCCGGCCGATGCACATTTTCTGGCGGTACTCAGTGACGGGCAATTGGGCCGGGCGCTGGAATGCAACCTGGAACAAGCACGGAACAGTCAGAAGGAATTCTCCATCATTTTTTCAGCCAAGGGGCTGCAGTCCTTCTCCACCATTCTCGCTACCGCAGAAACGTTAGCAAAGGCGGACCGCGCCCTGGAGGCATTCGATTGGCTGCTCAGATGGTTGCGCGATGTGCTCCTGCTGGCCGTCGGCGCCGGCTCCGATCATGTGCTCAATGTGGACCAACGCACCGGTATGCAGGCGCTAGCCGAACGCATCGACATCGACGAGCTTTTGGACCTGATCAGTGACCTCGAAAAAATGGAGCGTCAGGCCAATCGCAACCTGAATCTCCAAATGGCGCTCGAAACCATCCTGCTACGGGTCCGTCATCTGCTTACCCCTCAGCACCAAGCCGGCGCGTCACGATAGGCTGAAAGTCTGGATAGCCTCGTAGCAGGCCGTTCAGAAAGGGCGTCCAGCAAGGGCGCAGGAAGCACGACGACTGAGGCGTACCCTCTGGTACGTCGCAGGGAGGTGTGCGACCGAGAACGCCACTGGCGGCCTTCATCAACAGCCTGCTAGCTTTCATCGTTGGCGTCTTGCTATCTTCATCTCACGACGCATGAGCCACTCCGACACTTTTTACATCACCACGCCGATCTACTATGTCAATGATGTGCCGCATATCGGTCACGCCTATACGACGGTGGCCGCCGACGTGCTTGC
>JACCYV010000076.1 GCA_013696305.1 Nitrospira sp. | reverse complement strand
CGCTCACAAATTCCGAATTGAGAGGGACATATGTTTCCAATTCGATACACGGAAAGGGGGTTCATTGACCAGGATTGCATTCTAGGGACTGCAGTGAAGTTGTACGAACAGGTGCATGAGAGACTCATGTGCCTCACAAGGAGGTAGCTATTATGCAGGTTTCCGTTTCACGGAGACAGTTTCTCAAAATCTCGGCGGGAACCGTCGCGGCCGTGGCCGTGGCGGACAAAGTCCTCGCGTTGACCGCGCTGCAGCCGGTCATCGAGGTGGGGAACCCGCTGGGCGAGTATCCGGACCGGTCGTGGGAGCGCGTGTATCACGACCAGTATCGATATGACTCATCCTTCACCTGGTGTTGTTCACCGAACGATACCCATGGTTGTCGCGTCCGGGCCTTCGTGCGGAACGGCGTTGTGATGCGCGTCGAACAAAATTATGATCACCAAACGTATGAAGATCTCTACGGCAACCGCGGCACGTTCGCCCATAATCCGCGCATGTGCTTGAAAGGGTTTACCTTTCACCGTCGCGTGTACGGCCCCTATCGCTTAAAAGGTCCGTTGATGCGGAAGGGCTGGAAGCAGTGGATGGACGATGGTTCTCCAGAGCTGACACCGGATGTGAAGCGCAAGTATAAATTCGACAGCCGATTCCTCGACGACCTCAACCGGGTCTCGTGGGATACGGCGTTCACCTATGTGGCCAAAGCCGCCGTTCTTATCGCAACTCGCTACAGCGGCGAAGCCGGCGCGCGGCGTCTCCGGGAGCAGGGCTATGCCCCCGAAATGATCGAGATGATGAAGGGCGCGGGCGTGCGGACATTCAAGCACCGAGCCGGTATGCCGGTCCTCGGCATCGTCGGCAAGATGATGAATACCCGGTTCAACGGTGGATGCCTGCCGTTGCTGGACTCGTGGATTCGCAAAGTCGATGCAGATAAAGCGCAAGGTGGAAAGTACTATTCCAATTACACCTGGCACGGTGACCAGGATCCGTCACATCCGTTCTGGAATGGCACCCAGAACTGCGACGTCGACCTTTCCGACATGCGTTTTTCCAAGCTGAACACCAGCTGGGGAAAGAACTTTGTCGAAAACAAGATGCCGGAAGCGCACTGGAAACTCGAGTCAATCGAGCGAGGCGCCCGTATCGTTGTCATTACGCCGGAGTACAATCCGACGGCCTACCGAGCCGATTACTGGATTCCTCTTCGGCCGGAAACCGATGGCGCGAACTTCCTGGGGGCCTGTAAGATCATTTTCGATGAAAATCTTCAGGACATTGACTACATCAAGGAATTTACCGACCTGCCGTTGCTCGTACGGACGGATACGCTCCAGTATCTTGATCCACGCGATGTGATTGCGGATTATAAGTTCCCGGATTTCTCCAAGAGCTATTCGGGACGTATTCAATCCTTGAAGCCCGAGCAAATCGAACGGCTCGGCGGCATGATGGTCTGGGATCTGGCCAAAGGGAAGGCCGTCCCTCTACACCGGGAACAGGTCGGCTTCCATTTCAAGGAGAGCGGTATTGATCCAGCGTTGACCGGCACCCATCGGGTGAAACTGGTCAATGGTCGTGAGATTGACGTCATGTCGATCTATCAGATGTATCAAGTCCACCTGCAGGACTATGACCTGGATACCACCCACCAAATCACTCGTGCGCCGAAGGACCTGCTGGTCCGGTGGGCGCGTGATTCGGGCACGATTAAGCCAGCCGCGATGCACAACGGCGAAGGCGTGTGTCACTATTTCCACATGACGGAAATGGGTCGAGCGGCCGCGTTGGTGATGACCATCACGGGCAATATCGGCAAATTCGGCACGGGCTGCCATACCTGGTCCGGTAACTACAAGGCCGGGATCTGGAACGCGGTGCCGTGGTCAGGTGCGGGTCTCGCGGTCCACACCGGTGAAGATCCGTTCAATCTGACGCTGGATCCCAATGCACATGGCAAAGAGATCAAGACCCGATCCTATTATTATGGTGAAGAAGTCGGATATTGGAACCATGGTGATACGGCCTTGATCGTCAATACGCCGAAGTACGGGCGCAAAGTGTTCACCGGCAAGACCCACATGCCGAGCCCCAGCAAAGTCCGCTGGGTGACCAACGTGAACATCCTCAATAACGCCAAACACCACTATGACATGGTGAAGAACGTCGATCCGAACATCGAGATGATCGTCACGCAAGACATCGAGATGACTTCGGACGTCAACCATGCCGACGTGGCGTTTGCGTGTAACTCATGGATGGAATTCACCTATCCGGAAATGACGGGCACGGTGTCCAATCCGTGGATTCAGATCTGGAAGGGTGGGATCCGCCCGCTGTACGACACCCGCAACGATGCGGACACCTTCGCCGGCGTCGCAGCCAAACTGGCTGAAATGACCGGGGACGCCCGCTTCCGTGGTGTGTTCCATTTCGTCTACATGAACCGCGTCGACGTGTATCCGCAGCGGATGCTGGATGCCAGCGCCACCTGTTACGGATATAGCGCCGATGTCATGTTGAAGTCGGAAAAGGGTTGGATGGTCATGGGCCGGACCTATCCGCGGCACCCGCTCTGGGAAGAGACCAACGAGTCTAAGCCCCAGTGGACGCGGTCAGGACGAATCGAAACCTACCGTGTCGAGCCGGAAGCCATTGAGTACGGGGAAAACTTCATCGTACACCGGGAAGGCCCGGAGTGTACCCCGTATTTGCCGAATGCAATTTTCTCGAATAATCCATTCATTCGGCCGGACGACTACGGCATTCCCATCACGGCGCAGCACCATGACGACAAGCATGTGCGCAACATCAAGCTGCCGTGGCAGGAAATCAAGCGGCATCCGAATCCGTTGTGGGAGAAAGGCTACCAGTTCTACTGCGTCACGCCTAAAACCCGCCATCGGGTGCACAGCCAATGGTCGGTGAACGACTGGGTGCAGATTTACGAATCGAACTTCGGCGATCCGTACCGCATGGACAAACGGACACCGGGTGTCGGTGAGCACCAGTTGCACATCAACCCGCAGGCGGCGAAAGACCGCGGCATCAACGACGGCGACTACGTCTTTGTCGACGGCAACCCGGTGGACCGGCCCTATCGCGGCTGGAAGCCTTCGGATCCGTTCTACAAGGTCTCGCGATTGATGATTCGGGCCAAGTACAACCCGGCCTATCCGTATCACGTGACGATGGCAAAACATGCCCCGTACGTGTCCACGGCGAAGTCGGTGAAGGGCCATGAGACGCGGCCGGACGGGCGCGCCATTGCCGTGGACACCGGCTATCAGTCCAACTTCCGGTACGGCGCTCAGCAGTCGTTTACCAGAAGCTGGTTGATGCCGATGCACCAGACCGACTCACTCCCCGGCAAACATACGATTGCCTGGAAGTTCAAGTGGGGCTATGCCATCGATCACCATGGCATCAACACGACTCCGAAGGAATGCTTGATCCGCATCACGAAGGCGGAAGACGGCGGCATCGGAGCCCGTGGGCCGTGGGAACCAGTCCGGACCGGGTTTACGCCGGGTCAGGAAAACGAATTCATGATCAAGTGGCTCAAAGGTGAACATATCAAGATCAAGGTCTAGGATCGAGGCTCAAGACGACGAAGAGGAACGCCTCTTAAAGACTTCGTCCTCAGCACTTGAAACGAATGCGAACCATCAACCACGTGATCATGTTCAGAAGGAGGATTCACAATGCCAGAAGTCTATAACTGGCAACTGGGACGGAAGATGCTGTATCCCTACGAGGAACGGCATCCGAAGTGGCAGTTTGCCTTTGTGTTCAATATCAATCGCTGTTTGGCTTGTCAGACCTGTTCGATGGCCGACAAGTCGACCTGGCTCTTCTCCAAGGGGCAGGAGTACATGTGGTGGAATAACGTGGAAACCAAGCCTTACGGCGGGTATCCGCAGTTCTACGACGTGAAAATTACTCAGCTCGTCGAGCAAGTGAACCCGGGTGGACAGGTGTGGAACGTCCGCGTGGGACGCAAGCACCATGCGCCGTACGGGGTGTTCGAAGGGATGACCATTTTTGACGCCGGCGCCAAAGTCGGGCAGGCGGCGATCGGGTATATCCCCACGGACCAGGAATGGCGATTCGTAAATATTTATGAAGACACGGCGACCTCGATGCGGGCCATTGTCGAGAACATCGATAAGTCGGGCTTTACGCGCGATGAACCGTGGCGCCTCTCCGGCAGCAGCTTGCCGGAACACGAGACGTATTTCTTCTATCTTCAGCGGATCTGCAACCACTGCACCTATCCGGGCTGTCTGGCAGCCTGCCCGCGGAAGGCGATCTACAAGCGGCCGGAAGACGGCATTGTCTTGATCGACCAGAACCGGTGCCGAGGGTACAAGAAGTGCGTGGAACAGTGTCCGTACAAGAAGCCAATGTACCGGGGCACGACCCGGGTGTCGGAGAAGTGCATTGCCTGTTATCCGCGTATCGAAGGCAAAGACCCGCTGACGGGCGGCGAGCCGATGGAAACGCGTTGTATGGCGGCCTGCGTGGGTAAAATCCGCATGCAGTCCTTGATGCGTATCGGCGAGGACGGCCTGTGGGCGGAAGACCGGTGGCATCCCCTGTACTACGCGATTCGCGTGGAGCAGGTAGCGCTCCCCCTGTATCCACAGTGGGGCACCGAGCCCAATGGCTTCTACATTCCGCCGCGACACAGCCCACGAGGGTATGCCCGGCAGATGTTCGGCCCGGGCGTGGACAACGCCATCGAGAAGTATCTCGTGCCGAGTCGGGAACTGTTAGCGGTTCTCCAGCTCTGGAGAGCCAGCCAGCAGATCATCTTCCGATACGACGTCATACCTGGTCCGAAAGTGTTCGAAACCCAAATACACGGGAAGCGGTTCGATATGTACAACGATACCGTGTTGGGCTTCAACAAATCGGGCAAGGAAGTGGCGCGTATTCAGGTGGAAGAGCCGATCTATATTCGGCCGGCTGAGCGCGTGAACTGGCTGTAACACCCACAATGGGGAAAGAGGCTTTCCTCCCCTCTCCATTGAAGGCCTGAGCACCACGAAGGCAGGAGGTTCGAAAGAGCTTCCTGCCTTCCTGTTCTTACTCACCGCGCGTTACTCCTAGACTCCTACCGTCATATTTAAGAATGGACGCTGCATGTTGACCTCGCGCAGTGATCCACTCCGAACAAGTCTCTCCATCACCTCATAGCGGTCATGGACAATGTGACATTTATGGTCCTATCAAAGATGGGTCGAAACTGTCCCGACTAGTCAAAACCGTAACTTCCTGTCTCATCATCATTCTCTGCTCAAACCCGTAGCGCAGCTGGTCCAAAGCTCTCCCCCTATTGAGGAAAGTTACATTTCGTTCATCTCCTTGACAGCATGTGTCACGAAAGCTATACTCTCTACAGTTGAGAACGGTTATCAGTATCGAGAAATAGACCGATCGACGCCCGGTAAAGACCCATCAATCATTAGTGGGGGGGATTGCCACTCATGTATGTCTGCTTATGTAAGGGCTTAACGGAATCAGAGGTGCGGCAAGCCGGTCGTCAAGGCTGTCTGACAACTCGACAAATTATGGCGGAGTTTGGGCTGCGTGAAAATGGATGCTGTGGTCGTTGCGCGAAGAATATCCACGAACTCGTGACTCTGGCAAAGAGTCAACTTGAAAGCGCCTGCGAGAAGCCTGTTCCATCCTAGATCTCATGTGCGATAACTAAATATGATGCTTAACGTAACTAAACGACTTACTGTCCGTTCGAAGCCGAGCGTTTTGCCTGTGGATCAAAGCCGCGCTTGACAGCATCGGCTACTTCTGCGACCCGTTGCCCTAAGTCTCGGGCGCCCGCTAACTCTTGTTCATCGATACCAGCGCTGTTGCCTTCTGTCGTCGCGGAGGCGCCAAAAGCACCGCCGCCGCTGACCACGATCATGTAATTTCCAAGCATTGCCGCCAGCATCGAAAGCATTGTCAGCTCTTTTCCGCTGGAAATTTGGCCTCCGGTGGCAAATGCAGCCCCAACCTTGTTCTTCAGTTTGAACTCTGGAAAGACCCCGAACTTGAATTGCCAGTCGTCAATAAAGTTCTTCACCTCACCGGCCATATTGGACCAGTAGACGGGAGATCCAAGTATGATAGCATCTGCGGAGAACAAATCCTCGGCCGTCACCTGTTGCACACGTTTCACGGACACGTGCGCATGGGCGACCATTCGAGCTCCCGACGCTACTGCCTTAGCCATCTGCTCGGTATGCCCAGAAAGAGAGTGATAGGCCACCAACACATTGATGTCGGGTAGTCTATCAGCCGACTGGCCATTAACCGAAGTCGACAGCAATCCGGCTGTGAAAAAAAGTAGCACCCGCAACCGCTGAATCATGATGCATCCGGTTGACGTCCTAAGAAGCAAAGCTGAAATCGGCAGGGCCGGGCTTTCAACGGCCCGGCATACACTCTCGTATTCCTGTCGGAAAACAAGGGATTAAGTCTACGCGAAACTAGCCAGGCAAAACCCGTTTTTTTAGCGACGAACCGTTTCCTCATCCATGTGCTCTTCAACGGACACTTGGGTCAAGGTCCCGCGATAGTCGCACTTATGGCAACGGATCCGGAACTCCTCGATCCATTTTTCCTGCACGTACGATTGGCGACACTTCGGACAGACAAACACGCCTCTCATATAGACCACGCGCCGTGTTTCCTTCATGAAAATCCTCCTCGAAAATCAAACAACACAGACTGAGGATGGCACAGGGGCTGGCGGCATTGCAAGACAGACAAGGACCGTAGTTGGAAACCATCCTGGTACCTTGACGGCCTATGAGGAGCCCGTTAGGATGCGGCCATGGCACCCGAAGCCGCACTCCCGCTGCAAAGAAAGCCCAAGCCGGTGGCACTAATTCTCGCGATTCTGTTCATCTGGACCATCGGAGAATGTGGCGGCAGGCCCGCCTGCAGTCCAACCTGGGCCGCCGACCTTCACACCGAAACGCTCATTACCGTGAAGACCCCACAAGGCGTACTGATCCAGGCTGAGCTGGCGGATACGGCACTGAAACGTGCCCAAGGGTTGATGTTTCGTGACCACCTCGCAGACGATCGCGGCATGTTGTTCATCTTCGGTGATGCCCAACCCTGGACGTTTTGGATGAAGAACACCAAAATTCTCCTGGACATCATTTGGATGGACGGAAAAAAAATGATTATTCATATTGAGCACAACGCTCCCATCTGTACCCGGAAAGACGACGGTTGCCCCCAATACCATTCGGATGAGGGAGCGCTGTATGTCCTGGAGCTTGGTGGGGGTCGGGCCGAGGCGCTGCAATTGCAACGCGGCATGCGGCTCAGTTTCAAGCAGCCCTAACAAGTCTTGTCGTAAGGGTTGCGTCTTGTGTCCGCCCCGGAACAATTTTGCATACGCTCAATGAGCGTATGCGTATGAGTACCGTTGAGAGGGCCGCCGCATCCCGCGACAAATGCGCCATCGCCGCGGCCTGTCGCCGTGCCATAACTTCGCCGATCCGTTCGAGCAGTCGGCGCTCGTCTTGTATAACCCGCCTCATGGCACCCTCGTCCCCCGCAATGATCAACAACGCGGTCGCCGCCAAAACGGTGTGGCCGGCGGCGATTCGTGTGTCAGCAAGGGCATCCCGCTAACAAGCTGCCCGCCCCCAAGCGGGGTCGCGATGGAACTGAGCCTCCCCTGCCAATCGTACGTGGGTGTTTCCTGAAGATGAAATAGAGCGCCTCGCCTGGCATATCCTGGCAGACCACCTGCTCGCCGATCAACTAGAACTCTCATCGCGCCTCCTGAGCAAGCGCCTCATTTTGCTTCGCATCCAGCATCGCAAAAAAAATCAACCGTCCCCACCTGAGCGATGATTTGCTCGGCTGTCTCTGACTTCGATATATCGTCCCCTTCGTTATGTTGTGAACCATTCGTTACGGGAACGGAGTTCCGGTCTACAGCGCAGATCAGCAACATGTTCTCAATGACGTCGCGCAGCCCTCGTTACCGATTGGGATCTGATCTGATACTGAATGGCCCATTCGAACGTCGCGACCAGGGCGGTGGACGTAGAGTCCGGACACACGCCCGTCACCGCGATGGGGAGCTATGAGCTCGGCGAGGCAAAAATATGCCGAACAATGTTCGAGGATGGACCGTCGCCCCCACTCGGGCAGCCATTCGTCGATGATCAGGGGTATCGAATATCGTGAAGAGAAACACGATGTGCCAAACCAGGCAACGCATCGAGTCCCGACCGAACCAGGTGCGGCATGTCGATCACCAGCCCCCCTACGCTCTAGCCACAATCAGTATCGCGACTACCATACCGGCCAAATTTGCAAACTCATCGGAATATCGCCGGACGCAGGTGAGGAACAGGTAGGGATATCTCTGCCTAGGGTCGTTCCTGCCATGAGCGGACCCGCCGCACGGTAATCACGCCATCGACCTTTTCGATCGCCTTGAGGACCCGGCTGACATGTGCGGTGTCCAGAACTTCGACGATGAAATCCAGCATCGCTTTTCGATCCTCGCGGGTCGTAATTTCAGCGCGGCTGATGTTCGCTTGGCATTCCGAAATAGCCGTGGAGACATGTGCCAGCACACCGGTTTTGTCCACGGCGATAACCGAAATTTTTACGGCATGCGTGCTGGGGGTGGAATGGTCCCACTCTACCTCTACGAGGCGGTTTTTGTCGTAGTCCAACGCTTCCAGATTCGGACAATCGACGGTATGGATCGTGAGCCCGCGCCCCCGCGTGATGTAGCCCAAAATGCGATCGCCCGGCACAGGATTGCAACAACGCGACAATTGCATCAGTAAGTCCCGCGCCCCTTTAACCTGCACCCCAGCGTCGTCAGCTCGAGCGGGGACCGATTTCGGCATCGGCGGCGCGTCCAATGCAACCGTTTGACTCGTTGCCGGCGCCGGTGGAACGAGCTTACTCATCACCTGAGAGGTCGGCAGGTGCCCGAACCCAACGGCGGCCGCCAGTTCATCCGACGTCTCATGGCCGGCCTGCTTCGCCACCGCGAGGAGTTGATCCGAGCGCATCATCTGAGCAGGCGCCAGCCCATGCCGACGAAATTCGGCTTCCAGCAAGCGCTTGCCGATCTCGATGCTGCGAGACTGTTCTTCCGCTTTGATCCAATGTTTGATCTTCGTTTTCGCCCGTGACGTCCGAACGAATTTTAGCCAGTCCCTGTGAGGCGTTTGATTGGCGGCGGTCAAAATCTCCACCATATCCCCGCTCTCCATTGAATGTTTCAGGGGGACGATCTTCCCATTGACCTTGGCGCCGACACAGTGGTCTCCGATCTCGGTATGAACGGAATAGGCAAAATC